>PKWR01000196.1 GCA_003133285.1 Coriobacteriia bacterium | reverse complement strand
GTCGGGCCGCAGCAAGCTCTCCATCGCCGCGAAGGTGTCGCTTGCCAAGGCGTCGGCACGCGCGTCCGTCGACGCCGCCGGCTATGCCCTCAAGCTCGCCCGTGACACGCTCGACAAGGCGACGCTCGTCGCCCCGATCGACGGCATCGTGGTGTTCAACGCCGTGGGTGCCCCCGGAAGCGACGGCACGACCCCCAAGGCGTCGGTGGGAGCGGCCGTCGCGCCGGGCTCGGCGCCCTTCACGGTCGTCGACCTCACGGCCCTGAACTTCGACGCCCAGGTGGACGAGGCCGATGTCGCCACGGTCAAGAGCTCCATGTCCGCCAAGGTCTCGCTCGACGCCTTCGCCTCCACCACGTTCCCCGGCAAGGTATCCGTCATCCGCGCCACCGCCATCCAGACCACCACCGGCGGCATCGCCTTCCCCGTGTTGGTGGCCATCGACCCCACCTCCGAGCGTCTGCTGCTGGGCATGAGCGGCTCGGTCGACATCGAGGTCAACGCCGTGTCCGGCGCGCTCACGATCCCGATCGAGGCCGTGCTCGACGACGCCGGCAAGAAGTTCGTGTTCGTGGTCAAGAGCGGCAAGGTGAGCCGTGTCGAGATCACCACCGGCGCGCTCACGGACACCCGGGCCCAGGTGCTCACCGGCCTTTCCGTCGGCGACACCGTGGCGACCAACAACCTGACCGCGCTGAAGGACGGCATGGCCGTCCGGCCGCAATAGAGGACGCGAGGGGCGTGGACCGCATCACCGGAGCGCGTCGACACCGGACTGAGGAGTAGGACACGATGGCGATCGTTGAGACCGAGGCACTGTCGAAGGTCTACGGCGAGGGCGAGGCAAGGGTCTGCGCGCTCGACGGCGTCGACCTGAGCGTCCAGCCCGGCGAGTTCGTCGCCGTCATGGGCCCGAGCGGGTGCGGCAAGTCCACGCTCCTCAACATGATCGGGGGGCTCGACCGGCCGTCGTCGGGTCACGTCCGGATCGACGGCAGCGACCTCACCGAACTCACCGACGACAAACTGACGGAACTGCGCCGTCGGCGGATCGGCTTCGTCTTCCAGTTCTTCAACCTGATCCCCGTGCTCGACGCGGTGGAGAACGCCGCGCTGCCACTCACCCTCGACGGTGACGCCAAGGCCCGCGACAAGGCGCAGGCCTGGCTCGAGCGGGTCGGGCTGGGCGACCGGCTCAAGAACCGCCCGGACCAGCTCTCCGGCGGGCAGCAACAGCGGGTCACCGTGGCGCGAGCGCTGTCAACCGAGCCCGCGCTGGTGCTGGCCGACGAGCCGACCGGCAACCTCGACTCGAAGTCCGCGACCGAGATCGCGCTGTTGCTCCAGCAGGTCGCGCGCGACTGGGGGCGCAGCGTGCTCATGGTCACGCACGACCCGCGCATCGCGAGCTTCGCGCAGCGCCTCGTGCTCATGAAGGACGGGAAGATCGTCGACGACGTGCCTCTCGACGGGACGCATGAGTCGGCCCGCGTAGCGATGGAGAAGTCGGGGTTGCTGTGAACGTGCAGCTGAAGCTCGCCTGGCGCTACCTGCGCGGCCGGGGGCTGCGTTCGCTGCTGACGACGCTCGCCGTCGTGTTCGGCGTCATGCTGATCTTCGGGCTCAACAGCATCATGCCGACCATGCAGAACGCCTTCACCCGCAGTCTGCTCTCCACGGCCGGGAAGATCGACCTGTCCGTCACGAGCGTCTACAACCAGGCGTTCTCACTCGACGTCCTGAACAAGGTCGAGCGGGTGGACGGCATCGCGGTCGCCACTCCCGAGGTGCAGCGCATCGCCCCCGTGCCGGTGAACGAGAAGATCCCGGTCGCGGAGCGGGTCGCGCAGCTCAACGTCATCGGGGTCGACCCGCCCACCGCCGTCAAGGTCCGCGAGTTCCCGATCGTCGCGGGCCGCGCACTCGCGGCGGGAGACGGGGACGTCGCCGTGCTCGCATCGGACTTGGCGAAGCAGCTGCGTGTCGGTGTCGGTGACACGCTCACGCTGCCGTCCTCCGTCGGCAGCACGAGGCTTCTGGTGGTCGGTCTGCTGTCCACCGGCACGCTCCCCGGGCAGGAGCAGATCTTCGTCCCCCTCACTTCAGCGCAGCGCATGTTCGCGTTCGGCAACCGCATCAACGCCGTCGAGGCAGCGTTCAAGCCGGGAGCCGATCGCAGCGCGATCGAGAAGGCCGTGGAGAGATCGGTCGGGTCGGGCTACAACATCGGCGGACTGTCCACGAACAGCTCCCTGCTCGCTTCGATACAGGTCGCCAACTACACCTTCAACATGTTCGGCATCTTCGCACTTGCCACCGCCGGATTCATCATCCTGAACAGCTTCCGGACCGTGGTCGCGGAGCGCCGGCGCGACGTCGGCATGCTGCGCGCGATCGGCGCGAAGCGGAGCACGATCACCGGGATGTTCCTGATCGAGTCGCTGCTTCAAGGGGTGCTCGGTACGGCGCTCGGCATGCTGGCCGGCTGGGGGATGGCGGCCTCGCTCTTCGCGTTCATGGCGCCGCTCTTCGAATCGCTCATACACATGCGACTCGGGGGCATCCTCTTCAATCCGGCCGCGTTCGTCGAGTCGGTCGTGCTCGGTATCGGGGTGACCGTGGCCGCTGCGATCATCCCCGCGAGGTCGGCAGGACGCATAACGCCGATGGAAGCGATGCGCCCGCAGCTCGGCGAGATCTACGAGAGACGGGTCGGCAAGCGGGCCTGGATCGGGGTGGGCGTGATCGTGTTGTCGATCTTCTGCCTCGCCACGCGCAACTCCGCCCTGGTCGGGTACGGCGCGGTGGTGTTCCTCATCGGCATCGCTCTCGTGGCCCCCGCCGTCGTGAGTCCGATAGCGGATGCGTTCGCACGGGTGATCGAGCTGGTGTTCTCCCGTGAAGGGGCCATCGCGCGCAGCAACCTGCAGCGGAACCCGGGGCGGAGCGCCATCACGGTGACCGCGGTCATGCTCGGGCTCGCGTCGATCATCGCGATGCTGAACGTGGTGACGTCGATCTACGCCGGGTTCTACATCTACATCGACAAGTCGCTGTCGGCCGACTACATGTTCATCCCGCAGTCGATCATCCTCGGGCAGGGCAACGTCGCGGCCGGTCCACGACTGGCCGACGAGGTCGCGCACACCGCAGGCATCGGGCCCGTCTCGTCGCTGCGGCTCGCGCAGGGCAAGGTCAGCTACCGGAGCGACGGCGTGACGGTCACCACGGACGCGCAGATCATCGGCATCGATCCGAAGACCTACCCCCTTGTGGGCAATCTCGAATGGAACGCGCCCTCCACCGACCAGGTCTACAGCCAGCTCGCGAGCGGCCGCTGGATCATCGCGAACGGGCTGTACGCGTCGCAGAACAAGCTCACGCTGGGCGAGGCGGTCACGATCGACGGGCCGACCGGGCCGCACGTCTATCACGTCGCCGGCATCGGCAACGACTACCTCAACGCGAAGCTGGCGACGATCTACACGTCGCAGGCGAACCTCGCCACGGACTTCAACGCGACCTCCGACCTGCTGATCATGGCGAACCGGCTGCCCACCGCTGACCCTGCTGCCGTGAAGGCCCGCTTGGATGCGATCGCGCTCGAATTCCCCGCGTTCAAGCTCTACGAATCGGCCCAGTGGAGTGCCGAACAGCACAACACGTTCAACCAGACCTACGTGATCTTCTACGCGCTCGTCGCAGCCCTTGCGCTGCCCTCGCTGCTCGCGCTGGTCAACACGCTCGCGATCAGCGTGCTCGCGCGCACGCGCGAGATCGGGATGCTCCGCGCCGTCGGCGCGACCCGCCGACAGATCCGCCGCATGGTCATGGCCGAGTCCCTGCTGCTCTCGATCATAGGTATCGCCTTCGGTGTGGTCTCGGGCCTGTGGCTCGGGTACGCGCTGGTCATGGCGATGGGGGCGGTCGGGTGGGTCATGCCGTACTACTTCCCGTGGGACGGCATCATCGCGACGGTCATCACCGGGCTTGTCTTCGGCATGCTGGCGGCGGTCATTCCCGCGCACTCGGCCGCCAAGCTCGACGTTGTCGAGGCGCTGCGCTTCGAGTAGGCGCGCCGGTCCGAACCGCTAGAATGGCGTCGTCGCGCGCTCGCGTGCGCGGCCGCGTCATCCGTACGGAACCTGCCCGCGCGATCGCCCCGGGAGCACCCCCATGACCCAGCGCTTCTACGAAGACGTGGTCGTCGAAGGCCACCTCATCGACTCGCAGATCGTGTCGAAGATGATGGACGACATCATCGAGCTCGGCGGCGAGTTCGAGA
>PKWR01000021.1:973-7977 GCA_003133285.1 Coriobacteriia bacterium | reverse complement strand
ACCCTCTTCTGGTCGATTCTATAAGGCGGGTCGCAGAACAGCAAAGTGAACGGTCCCGACGCCGCGATGCGCGCCGACGCCGAGCCCAGTGAGTCGCCTTCGATGACCTTCACACGGTCCGTCACTCCCAGCGCCGCGGCGTTCTCATTGATGACACGGAGCGCCGCCCGGTCCTTCTCGACGAGGACGGCCCTCTGCACCCCGCGCGAGAGCGCCTCGAAGGCGAGGGCGCCGGAGCCGGCGAACAGGTCGAGAGCGACCCCGCCGCCCAGGTCGGCGCCGAGCCGGTTCACGAGCGACGACATCAGCGCCTCCCGGACGCGGTCGCTCGTCGGGCGCGTTCCCTCGCCCTTGGGAGCGGCAAGACGCCTGCCCTTCAACGTTCCGCCACAGATCCTCATCCGCTGCTCACCCATTCCCAATCGCGTCCATAGCTGCGACGCACCGCGACCATCAGCGGAGCGTTCCGTGCGTCGTGCAGATGCGGGTCCGCCGCAACGATATCGTGTGCGTCCGCGCGCGCGGCCTCGACGAGGTCGGCGTCCCGGATGATCGAGGCCAGCCTCAGCTCCGGCAGCCCGTGCTGGCGCTCTCCGAGCACCTGGCCTTCGCCGCGCAGTCGCAGGTCCTGCTCCGCGAGATCGAAACCATCCGCGGTCGAGGTGATCGCCTGCATGCGGCTGCGGCCCTCGTCCGTCTTCGGGTCGGCGAAGAGTAGCACCTCACCGCCATGCGCGCCGCGGCCCACGCGGCCCCGCAGCTGGTGGAGCTGGGCGAGTCCGAAGCGGTCGGCGTCCTCGATGATCATCACGGTCGCGTTGGGAACGTCGACCCCGACCTCGACGACGGTGGTCGCGACGAGGACGTCCAGCTTCCCGTTGTGGAAGGCCTCCATGGCCGCGGCCTTCTCGCCGGCGCGCATCTGGCCGGTGAGCAGCCCGACGCGCAGGTCCTTGAACACGCGCGTCCGTAGCCGCTCCGCCTCGCGGACGGCGGCCTTGGCCTCGATCGCATCCGACTCGTCGACGAGCGCGCAGATCACGTAGGCCTGGCGTCCTGCCGCGACGGCGGCGCGGACGGAGGTATAGGCCTCGTCTCTCCCCGACCGGTGCACGAGCCGTGTCGTGACGCGGTCCCGGCCTCGCCCTGGAGGCGACTCGCGCAGGTAGCTGGTGTCGAGGTCGCCATAGAGCGTCAGGGCGAGCGAGCGCGGGATGGGCGTCGCGGTCATGACCAGGAGGTCGACCGCCTCGCCCTTGCCCCGCAGTCCGAGGCGCTGCGTGACGCCGAAGCGGTGCTGCTCGTCGACGATCGCGAGGGTCAGCTTCTTGAAGGTCACGCTCTCGGTGAGGAGCGCGTGCGTTCCCAGCAGGACGGACACCTCGCCCGAGGCGACTCCGGCCAGGATCTCGCGGCGCTGCGCCGCCGGCGTCGAGCCCGTGAGAAGCCTCCACGTGACGCCCGCGAGGTCGAGGAGCTCCCCCACCGCCCGCGCGTACTGACGGGCGAGCACCTCGGTCGGCGCCATCATCGCCGCCTGTGTGCCCGAGTCGGCCACCGCGGCGAGCGCGACGGCCGCGACCGCGGTCTTGCCGGTACCCACGTCGCCCAGCAGCATGCGGTTCATGGGCCGTGGCGCGGCCATGTCGGCGAGTATCTCCGCGACGGCGACCTCCTGGTCGTGCGTGAATCGGAACGGCAGCGCCGTCTGCAGCGCCGCCCGGTGCGGTCCTTCGATCGTATGCGCGTGGCCCCGGCGCTCCTCGACGATCGAGTGGCGCCGCAGCGCCATGCCCAACTGGATGGCGAGCAGCTCGTCGTAGGCGAGGCGCCTGCGGGCGGCGTCCCTGGCCTCGATATCGTCCGGGAAGTGGATCGCGCGGATCGCCGCCGAGAGCGGGACGAGGCCCCGCCGGACACGCAGTGCGGACGGCAGCGGATCGGGCAGGTCGCCGAACTGGTCGAGCGCCTCGGAGACGAGGCGCCGGATCCAGTTGGAGGAGAGGCCCTCGGTGGCCGGGTGGACCGGCAGGATCCTTCCCAGCCACGTGGCGTCGTCGGACGAGCCGAGGCGCTCGACGAAGGGCGTCTTCATCTGCCGGAGGCCGAACTCCATCTGGACCGTCCCGGCGAACGCGACGCGGTCGCCCGGACGGAAGCGCTGCGCGAGATAGGGCTGGTTGAACCAGACGCCGATGAGGACGCCGCTGTCGTCGACCAGGGCGACCTCGGTGATGGTCAGCCGGGGCCTGGGCCGCTTGACGACGACCTCATGCACGGTGCCGACCGCGGTGGCCTCGACCCCGAGCGGGAGGGAGCCGAGAGGCGCGCTGGTGCGCAGGTCGAGCCAACGGTTCGGATAGTGGCGCAGCAGGTCCTCGACGGTCGACACGCCGACGCGCGCGAGCGCCTCGGCGCGAGGGCCGTCCACGAACCTGACCGCCGTGACCGGCTCATCGAGTGCGGTGAGCCGCATCGCGCGTTGTACGCCGGCGCGGCTCACAGGTCGGTCACTTCGCGGGCGCGTAGCCCACACCGATGGCGCGGGGGCCGACGTGCGTGCCGATGACCGCGCCGATCTCGTCGACCGTGATCTCAGCGATGTCGGCGCCGGCCGAACGGATAGCGTTGGAGAGCTCGTCGGCAAGGTTCGTGGCGACCGCATGGATGACGACGATCTTCAGCGGGCCGAGCTTGCGGGAGCGCTGGGCGACGTGCTCCGCCATCTCCTTGATCGCCTTGTTCGTGCCCTTGCACTTCTTGAACGGCTCGATGACGCCGCCCGTCACCTGCAGCACCGGCTTGATGTTGAGCAGCGCCGCAGCGAGTCCTTGGGCGCGGCCCGCTCGGCCGCCCTTCACGAGGTAGTCGAGCGTGTCGACGACGAAGAACAGCTCGGTGCCCGCGATGGCCTCGACGGCGGCCTTCTCGACCGCGTCCAGGTTCTTGCCCGCGTCGCGGGCCGCGCACGCGGCCTGGATCGCGAAGTCCATCCCGCACGACACGAAGGTCGAGTCGAGGACGCGGACCGGGATCGGCGATGTCTCGGCGGCCATCATCGCGGACTCGTAGGTGCCCGAGAGCTTCTGCGAGAGATGGATGGAGACGATGCCGTCGAAGCCCTCGTCGCCGAGCCGCTGGTAGACCTCGGCGAACTCGCCCGGGGTCGGCTGTGAGGTCGTGGGCAGCTGTGCCGCCGAGCGCAGTCTCGGATAGAAGTCCGCCGGCGTCAGGTCGGTCCAGTCGCGGTACGCGTCGTCACCGAAGTGCACCTTGAGGGGCACCATCGTGACGTCGATCGCCGCGAGAGCTGCGGGACCGCGGTCGCACGTGCTGTCGGTGACGACTGCGATTCGAGGCATGCCGGTACCTGTTCCTATTCGACTGACATGATGAGCGGGTAGAGCGGCTGCTCCCCGCGGTGGGTCTCGATCTCCAGGTCGGGATGTGCCGCGGTCATCACGTCAGCGATGTGCGAGAGCGTCTCGTCGTCCAGGTCCTCGCCGGCCAGCAGCGTCACCGCTTCGCCATCCTCCGCGATGAGGTCGAGCAGCCGTGCCGCGACGTCGGGCACATCGTCTCCGATGACCTCGATCTCGTGGTCGACGATCCCGATGATCTGGCCGGCCCGTATCGCGCCCGCCTTCCCCTTCGAGTCCTTGATCGCCGTGGTGATCTCACCCGTGCGCACGCTTTCGGCGGCCGCGGTCATCGCGGCGACGTTCTCCTCGATCGGAGCGGTCGGGTCGGCTGCGAGCAGGGCCGAGAAGGCCTGCGGCACCGACGATGTCGGGATGACCGCTACGGGCTTGCCCGCGATGCCGATCGTCTGGTTCGCGGCGAGGACGATGTTGTGGTTGTTCGGGAGCACGATGACCGCCTGCGCCGGCACGCGGTCGATGGCCGCCAGGAGTTCGGCGGTCGAGGGGTTCATGGTCTGGCCGCCGGAGACGACCTCGTCGACCCCGAGGCTCTTGAGGATGTCGTGCAGGCCCTGGCCCGCGGCGACGGCGACGAAGCCCAGCGGCTTCAGGGGCGCGGCCTGCGCGCGCAGGCCTTCCGCGCGCTCCTGGGTCTGCCGTCGCATGTTGTGGATGTGCACCTCGGCGGCCTCACCGAGGCCCAGCGCGTACTCGAGCGCCTTCGACGGGTCGTCGGTGTGGACGTGGATCTTGAGCTCGTCCGGCGAGCCTACGACGAGCTGCGAGCCTCCGATCGAGACCATGTAGTCCTCGATGGCGGTCCGGTCCAGGTCCTTGCCGAAGAGGAGGAACTCGGTGCAGTAGAGGTACTCCTGGTCGTCCCAGTCGTTCTCGGCGGCCATCTCGGGAAGCGTGGCGAGGGTGCTGACCGTCACGTCGAAGCTCCGCAGGCCCCTGCCCTGCAGCACCGAGGAGAAGCCTTCCATGAGGATGGCGAGCCCATAGCCGCCGGCGTCGACGACGCCGGCCTCCTTCAGCACCGGCAAAAGGTCGGGTGTGCGCTTGACCGAGGCATAGGCCTCGTCAACAGCCGCCGCCAGCACACCGGCGATGTCGGCGCCACCGTCCGCAGCGGGCCGGGCGGCACCCGCGGCGTCGCGAAGGACCGTGAGGATCGTGCCCTCCACCGGGCGCCGCACGGCCTGGAACGCGACGGAGACGGCGCGCTCGAGGCACTGCGCGATCAGGTCGCTGTCGACGTGATCGACGGCGGCGAGCGGCTCGCATATACCACGCAGGATCTGGCTGAGGATGACGCCCGAGTTGCCGCGCGCGCCCATCAGCGAGCTGTGGGTGACCGCGTGGCAGATCTCGGCAAGCGAAGCGTCGGGGCCGAGTTTGCCGACCTCCGCGGTCACCGAGTCCATGGTCAGCGACATGTTGGTGCCGGTGTCGCCGTCCGGGACCGGGAACACGTTCAGCCGGTTGACCTCGTCGCGCCGTTCCTTGAGGGCCTCGGCTGCGGAGGTGATGAGTGAGATCGCAGATGCCGTGTCGCGAGTGGGATTCCTGCTCACTTGCGGACCTTGATGCCTTGGATGTGCACGTTCACAGCGTCGACGCGCACCTCCGCGCTGGACGACACGACGTACTTGACCCGTTCGGACATGTTGTGTGCGACCTCGGCCAGGTTCGTGCCGTATTCGGCGACGACGTAGAGATCGATCACGACGCCCTCGCCATCGCTCGTGACGCGCACTCCCTTGCGGAGCTTGTCGAGCGAGAGCAACTGGGCGACGCCGTCGCGCAGCGTCGGGCTCGCCATCCCGACGATCCCGTAGCATTCGAGCGTCGCGTACCCGGCGATGTCGCCGAGCACGTCGTTGCCTATCTGGATCTCACCGGTGCACGGTGCGGTCATGCTTCCACCTCGCTGTGGTCGTCTTCGAGCGCGTTCAGGTCGGCGATCAGGCCGTCGACGACGATATCGTGCATGTCGGCGACCGAGCCCAGGGTCTCCATGTCGGCCGCCAGGCACATCGGGCATCCGAGCCCGTAGCGCTCGAACACGGCGGCGGCGCCCTCCGATGAATTGAGCACGTCACGGATGAGCGTGTCTCGCGTATACTTCGTCATCGATCGTCCCGTTCGTGTGGAGGGGGTCTGACGAGGGTCGAGCCTCCCCGGTGCGCTTCGGAGTATAACTGCCCGCGCCCGTCGCGCGCACTACAGGACGTCCGCGGGAACGGTTGAGGTGCGTCGGCTTCCTGTGTTACCATGCCGTGCGCTTTGCCACCATGAAACAGCACCCCCGCGGCGTGAGTCGCGACGGGCTGAACCAAGGAGATGCACGATGTCGCAGGTTTGCAGTGTCTGTGGGAAGCACCCGTCCGCGGGCCGCAACGTGAGCCACTCCCATCGCGTCACCAACCGGATCATCCGCCCGAACATCCAGAGCGTCCACGCGGTGGTCGACGGTTCGGTCAAGAAGGTCAACGTCTGCACCAAGTGCATGAAGGCCGGCAAGGTCACCCGCGGCTAGCACCACCCCGGGGAGCGTCCCCGGTGCTCCAACGATCCGCGCACACCACGAGCGCCGGACCGGTCCCTCCCTCGAAACGGGAGATCCGATCCGGCGCTCGTTGCATCGCGTGAGGATGGGGCCGATTCAGACGGTGTGGTCGTTGGCCACGACAACGAGGCTCCCGCTGCGGACGCTGACCGTCAGATCCGAGCCGACGGCCTCGTTGCTGATGCCGTGGCCGCTCAGCGGCGCCAGCGTCGCATCGGAGAGCTCCCACCGGCCTCCACGCGCGGTGACGCCCTCACAGGGCCCGAGCGCCACGATGCTGTAGGTCGTCCCGCACTCCAGCGACACGCGCAGAGGCCTCTCCGGGGAGCACGGCCATGCGCGCCATGACGGCTCGGCGATCCGGGCGCCGGCTCCGGCGCGGAGTACCACGCCGATCGCGGCCAGCGTGTGGTCGACGCGGTCGGAGAAGGCCGCCGTCAGCCACACCGGAAAGGCCCAGCGCTCGCGCGCGACGCGGACCGCCAGCTCGAGGTCGGTGTCGTCCTTGTCGAAGGGATGACGCTCGACACACACGCCGAGCCGCTCCAGGCGATCGATCTCGTCCGGATCCGCACTGTCGAAATCCCCGACGATGACATCCGGGATGCGCCCGAGCGCGGCGCACCACGGCCCCGCGGCGTCCGCCGCGACGACCGCGTTGGCCGAGGCCAGCAGTCCACGGTAGAAGTCGTCGGCGTCGGCCGCGGGGGCGGCTCCCACCACGAGCGTGTAGCTCATCGGACGGGCACGGCCTTCTCGAGGACCGGCAGCACGAACCACGCGGCGACCAGGCACAGGACCGCGGAGGGTCCCATGTAGGTCACGTTGTAGATGAGCGAGTACAGCGCCACCGGCTGCCCTGCGGGCGCGTAGGAGCCGAAGAAGACGATCCCCGAGATGAAGTGCGCCGCGAAGCGGGCGACCATGCCGAGGAGCGCGAACGGCGTCACGACCGTCAGCATCGCGGAAGCGAGCCTCCCTTGGGCAGCGCGCGCCTGCAGCGCCTTCGA
>PKWR01000021.1:0-905 GCA_003133285.1 Coriobacteriia bacterium | reverse complement strand
GAGACCGAGCCCCCGAACGGCAGCTTGAAGAGCATGAAGCGCCCCAGAACGTATGCCAGGGCGATCGACAGCCCCGCCTCGACCATGACCTTCGTGCGGTTGGCGACCATCGCAGGATCCTCCCTATGCAGGCGCCGCGGCGCCGGTCGGTCGCTGACCGTGGGAGTGATGCGAACGGAGGTACGAGCCCGACCTCCGTACCGTCGTGCGGCGCCGCATTATCGGCACCGTCATTCTCGGTCGCGGCCGTCGTTCCGGCCGCCTCTCAGCCGCGATCCACGCGGCTCCCGACACGGTCGTGCTTGTTCGCGGCCTCCATCGGGCCGCACCGCAATGCTAGCACGATGCGGGACTGGGCGGGGCTACTCCATCGCCCGCAGGTACCGGTACGGATCGACCCAGTTCCCGTGGGGCCCCATCTGGAAGTGGAGGTGGCAGGGGCCGCCGGCGGCGTTGCCGGTGTTGCCCACGTAGCCGATGACCTGGCCGGTCTTCACATGGCCGCTCCCGATCGCGTAGCGGTCGAGGTGGGCGTAGTAGTAGGACCAGCCATTGCTGCCGGTGAGCGTGATGGACTTCCCGCCGAGGCCGTTGTAGTGCACGTTCGCGCTGCCGCTGGAGACCGCGACCACGGGCGTGCCGCGCGGCGACATGATGTCCGTGCCCATGTGGTGGCGGCCTCCGGACCTCGGCGCGCCCCACGTGTCCGAATAGGCGTGGATCCCGCGGACCGGGAAGACCATCCCGTTGGGCCCCGCGGGATAGGAGCCCTTCCCGGGATGCTCCTTCGCCATCTGGGCGGCGATCTGGCCGAGCAGACGGTTGTACTCCGCCCGCTTGGAAGCGAGCTTGGCGTCCATGGCGTCCTGGCGGACCTTGAGGACGGCGACCTGTTTGGTCTGCAC
>PKWR01000147.1 GCA_003133285.1 Coriobacteriia bacterium | reverse complement strand
CGGCCCCGGCCGCCGCTGGCTTAGCCTGCCCTAAATGCCTCGATGCGAGCCGCGAGCCACTCCGCCCAGTCGGCCACACCTTCGCCCGTCTTGGCGCTCATCCGGAAGATCGGCGCGGTCCCGTTGAGGCGCCGCACCGAGTCGGTGAACGCGGCCTCGTCGAAGTCGAAGAAGCCGGCGGCGTCGACCTTGTTGAGCAGGACGGCCTCGGCCATCGCGAAGATGCCCGGGTACTTGAGCGGCTTGTCGTCGCCTTCCGGCACCGACAGGACGACGATGCGCGCGCCCTGGCCGAGATCGAACTCGGTGGGGCACACGAGGTTGCCCACGTTCTCGATGATGACGAGGTCGAGGTCATCGAGCGGCAGCGCGTCGAACGCGCGGGAGATCATGTCGGCCTCGAGGTGGCAGGCGCCGCCCGTGTTGATCTGAACGGCGGGGATCCCGTGCTCCTTGACCTTCTCGGCGTCCACCTTGCTCGCGATGTCGCCCTCGATGACCGCGATGCGGTAGCGCTCGCGCAGCGCGGCGATGGTCGCCAGGATCGTCGTCGTCTTGCCGGCGCCCGGGGACGCGAGCACGTCGAGCGCGAAGACGCTCTTGTCGGCGAGACGCGCGCGGTTGCCCTCGGCGAGCGCCTCGTTGCGGGCCAGGATGTTGCGGGAAACGGCGATCTCCACGGTGCTACTCCTCGCCCGGCGTGTCGTCGTCCGGCACGTCGATGTCAACGTTGTCGACAAGAAGCTCGTTGCCGCCGATCACTTCGGTCTGCGGCCCTCCGCAGGCGGTGCAACGGCGGTCGAACTGGTCGTGATCGAACTCCGTGCCGCACGCCAGGCACAGGGAGCGCCCGGGCGTCGCGTTGATCTCGAGGACCGCGCCCTCGGCGGGCGTGCCCGGGGTCAGGCACTCCCACGCGAACATCAGCGAATCGGGGACCAGCGCGGTCAGCTCGCCGACCGTCAGCCTGACGGCGTTGATCCGCGTCGCTCCGGCCTTGGCGCTCGCCTCGAGGACCGCGCCGAGCACCTCCTGGGTCACGCCCATCTCGTGCACTACGCGTCCGCCTCTGCGGCCTCGCGGGCCTTGGTCTTGATGCGCTGACGGAGGAGGATCGCGCAGGCCGCCATGCTGCCTTCCCAGAGGATGATCATGGCCGCGGCCAGCCCGATCATCGTCTGCGGCGCCCAGTCGGGCGTGGAGCCCGCGGCGACGATCGCGATGACGAAGTACACGGTCCGCCAGCTCTTGCGGAGCGTGCGGTAGGGCACGATGCCGAAGTAGACGAGGTAGAAGACGACGATCGGGACCTGGAAAGCCAGCCCGAAGGCGAGCAGGAAGAACTCGAGCACCCCGATCAGGTCGCCGGCGCGCGGCAGGTACTGCATCGCCACGCCGCCCTGCTGCACGAGCCACGGGAAGCTGTACTGCAGGATGAAGAAGTAGCAGAAGGCCGCGCCGCCGACGAACAGGAAGACCGCTGCCAGGAACGTCGGGACGACGAACTTGCGCTCCTTGGGCTTCAGCGCGGGAAGCAGGAAGCCCATGATCTCCCAGATGACGACCGGGCTGGCCACGAACAGCGAGGCCCAGAACCCGAGCGTGAAGCGGACGGTGAACGCCTCGAGCGGCTCGAGGAAGTAGGTCGCTCCGTGGTTCGGGAGGAACTTCTGCACCGGGCGCACGAGCCAGACCATGAGCTGCGGCGTGAACACGTACATCACGACCGTCGTCACGGCGAGCACGATCACCACCACGAAGAGCCGCTTGCGCAACTCGCCGAGGTGCTGGAGGAAGGGCATGCGGGCGGGGCCTATAGGCATGGGCGTGGTATCGGAGCGAGGCGGAAGGGCGCCTACTCCTCGTCCTCCTCGTCGGCTTCGTCGGCGGACGGCGCGGTGCTCGGCTTCGGCGGAGTCTTGGGGGCCGGCGACGTGATGGCGGCGTCGGTGGTGGCCGGCTCGTCGGTGAGCTCGTCCGCGCCTTCCGGCTCGCGTGCCGCCGAGAACGCAGTCGAGGCGGCGCCCGCCTTCGCGATGCGCTCCTCGATCGAGATCGTTTCCTTGGTCGGCCCCTCGGCGCGGTAGATCTCCGCGTTCAGCGTCTGCTCCATGATGCTCTTGTACTTGTTGAACTCGCGCGTGAACCGCCCGATCGTGCGGGCCAGCTGCGGGATCTTGTCGGGCCCGAACAGCAGTAGAGCGAAGATCGCGATTATGAAGAACTCTTGGCCGGAGAAGTTGAACACGGTCCGCTACGCTCCCATGGCTTGGTCGAGCGTCGCGTAGAGTGGGAAGACGCGGTCGAGACCGGTGATGCGCAGGATCTTGACGACGGCCTCGTGCTCCGAGACCAGGCGCAGTTCCCCGCCGGCCTCGCGCGCGCGGCGCAGCGCGCCCACGAGCACGCCCAGGCCCGACGAGTCGATGAACGGGACCTTGCCGAGGTCGGCGATGACCACGCGACAGCCGTCGCCCGTCGCATCCGCCAGCGCCGCCTTCAGTGACGGCGACGTGTAGACGTCGACCTCGCCGACCACGTGGACGACACAGATCTCCCCCTCACGGGACGTACTGAGTTCCAGATCCATGCCACACACTCCTCGGAGTCCGCGGGACGCACGACGTACAGGATGACATTGTAGCGCCCGTCTCGCTCCCCGTCCCGCAAGGACGGACCCCCGCTGGGCATATACGTCTGGAACGCATCGACAACCGCGGTCGGACGGAGACGAACGGTGGATCCCTCGATCACGATCACGCTCGACGAGCTCCCCGAGGCATGGGTCCTCGCGGTCCGCGGGGAGCTGGACTACGGCGAGTCCGCGGGGTTCCGCCGCAAGATCGACAAGATCCTTCGGACGATGCCCGCGGTCGTCGTCGTCGACCTGTCGCAGGTCAC
>PKWR01000033.1:2997-3140 GCA_003133285.1 Coriobacteriia bacterium | reverse complement strand
GAGCTGCTCTCGTCGTCGAGCCGCTCCGTGAGGCGCCTGCTCATCCTCGAAGGCGCCCGCAACGGCGACCCGCTCGACCTGCTGAGGGCATCGGCGCGGGCCAAGGGTATCCGCGTGGACGCCGTCTCGCGCAAGGAGCTCGA
>PKWR01000033.1:268-2977 GCA_003133285.1 Coriobacteriia bacterium | reverse complement strand
GCGGACGCCGTCATCATCCCGAAGGACCGCGCCACGGCGATGACCCCGTCGGCGCTCAAGGCGGCTGCGGGGGCTGCGGAGCACCTGCCGATCTGCCGCGAGTCGAACATCGCGCAGAGCCTGTCCCGCCTCAAGGAGGCCGGCTACTGGGTGGCCGGCGCCTCGGAGCAAGCGGACACGGAGGCGTGGGACGCCCCGCTCGAGGGCCGGATCGTCCTCGTCATGGGCGCCGAGGGGAGCGGACTCGCGCGGCTCACCGAGCGCGAATGCGACCTGCTCGTCCGGCTGCCCGTCCGCGGGCATGTCTCCTCGCTCAACGTCTCG
This sequence comes from Coriobacteriia bacterium, assembly GCA_003133285.1. Taxonomy (GTDB): domain Bacteria; phylum Actinomycetota; class Coriobacteriia; order Anaerosomatales; family PALSA-660; genus PALSA-660. The sequence goes on along the minus strand of PKWR01000033.1, from coordinate 2,653 downwards.
GCGGCCACGGCGGTGCTCGCGTACGAATGGCTTCGCCGCACCGTGGCGTCCTAGGGGGAGCCCGGGTGCGTCGCGTCATCATCGACGGTTACAACCTGCTCCACGGCACGCCGCGCTACGCCGCCGCCCTGGAAGGGGACGTCGACTCGGCGCGGGAGCGGCTGATCGCCGACCTCGGCGCCCGGGCGGCCGGCGGAGACGACGTGACGGTCGTCTTCGACGGCGGCGGCAATCCCGAGTCGGAGGGGGAGCCGACCCGCGTCGGCGGGGTCACGGTGATCTTCTCGCCGGCGGGGACCGAAGCGGACGCGGTCATCGAATCGCTGGCCTCCGAGGCGCGCGAGGCGGGGGAGCAGGTCGAGGTCGTCACCTCGGACGGCGCCACGCGGTGGACCGCGGCGGGCGGCTCGGTGACCGTGAAGCGGGTCACCACCTTCGTCCGGGAGCTCGAGGACGACGAGTCGTCGTGGCGGGGCGGTTCGGGGGGACCACGCCGTCGCGCGACCGTCGCGGACGCCGTTCCCGGCGACCTGCGGGCGAGACTCGACCGTCTGGCGGGTCGCAAGGGACCCAAGGCAGGCTGACACGTGCTGGTGGATACCGCGACTTTGCAGGAATCGGAACGCCTGCGTTGACAATGCGCGATATGCACGCTAGCGTCAGAAGTGGTCGTGCTGCGTCGGGGAGGGCGCCGCGTCCACGTTTTGAGAACCCTGCCGGGTGGTTCACATGGGAAGGTCAAAGCAGTGGTTGTCCACGGGGGAACTGTCCGTCGCGCCCAAGGCGAATCTGAGATCGATCTGATCATTGCGGCGCAAGCAGGGGATGAGGCCGCGTCGTCGGCGCTCCTGATGAAGTACCGCAGCTTCGTCCGCTGCAAGGCCCGCTCCTACTTCCTGGCCGGGGCCGATCGAGACGACGTCATCCAGGAGGGCATGATCGGCCTCTACAAGGCGATCCGCGACTACCGTCCCGAGCGCCAGGCGTCGTTCCGCTCCTTCGCCGAGCTGTGCGTCACACGCCAGCTCATCACCGCCATCAAGACCGCGACGCGTCAGAAGCACACGCCGCTGAACACCTACATCTCGCTCCACCGCCCTGCCGCTTCCGAGGACGAGGGCGATCGCGTGCTCTCGGACATCCTGGCGGCGCGCGAGGTGTGCGATCCGGCCGAGGTCGTCATCGCGGCGTGGGAGACGGCGAGCATCAAGGAGGGCTTCACGGGCGCGCTCTCCGGCTTCGAGACCGACGTGCTGCGCCTCTATGTCGCAGGCAGTTCCTACTGCGAGATCGCCGACGAACTCGGCCGGCACTCGAAGGCCGTGGACAACGCCCTGCAGCGCGTCAAGCGCAAGGTGGAGATCCAGATCCAGAGGTGCCGGGCCTGCTAGACGGTCCGCGCCGGCTATCGCATAGAATGATGCGCGCGCCGGCGTAGCTCAGTTGGCAGAGCAATCGCCTTGTAAGCGATAGGTCGGGGGTTCGAGTCCCCCCGCCGGCTCCAGTTCGATGTATCCTACGGAGGTTCGTCGCATCACGCGGATGAATCCCCGTCTCGGTATCATCCGTGCTTCGTGGAGATGAGTGCCGGAAGTCCGGCGCGGGGGCGTGGCCCATGGGCACGCCCGGTGGCGTTGTCGCCATTGACAGTGGTTGCGGCGCGCCTGTAGTATTTCCACGCCTTTTCGCAGGGTGGCGACCGACCTTGACATCGCGAATACGGCTTTTTGTTTGTATGGGGGTGTGCCCGAGTGGCTAAAGGGGACGGGCTGTAAACCCGTTGGCTACGCCTACCCAGGTTCGAATCCTGGCGCCCCCACCACACGCCCACATAGCTCAGTTGGCAGAGCACTTCCTTGGTAAGGAAGAGGTCACCGGTTCGAGTCCGGTTGTGGGCTCCACATCGACTCACCGGATGTGCGGCCGATGCGAGAGAGCATGCTCTTCGCGCCGCGCGCCGGTCAAAGCTTTCGGCGGTGTAGCTCAGTTGGTCTAGAGCACGCGGTTCATACCCGCGGAGTCGCTGGTTCGAGTCCAGCCACCGCTACCACGGTCACCCACGCCCGAGCCCGACGGCCGGTCGTAGACAGTTCGACAGTTCGAGCAAGAAGGAACAAGCGCCGGCCGTCGCCCGGCAACCAGCGTCGGTCCGCTTAGCCAAGCCGGTCCGCGCCGCGTCTTTTCACGAAGGAGGAGACTCATGGCGAAGAAGAAGTTCGAGCGCACCAAGCCGCATGTCAACGTCGGTACCATCGGTCACGTCGACCATGGCAAGACGACGCTGACGGCTGCCATCACCAAGCGTCAGGCGGAGAAGGGCATGGCAGACTTCACGCCGTTCGACCAGATCGACAAGGCCCCCGAAGAGCGCGAGCGCGGCATCAC
>PKWR01000033.1:0-136 GCA_003133285.1 Coriobacteriia bacterium | reverse complement strand
CGCGAGCTGCTTTCCGAGTACGACTTCCCGGGCGACGACCTGCCGGTCATCCGCGGCTCGGCGCTGAAGGCCCTCGAGGGCGACCCCGCGTGGGTCGGCTCGATCGACGAGCTGCTGCACGCCGTCGACACCTTCA
>PKWR01000174.1 GCA_003133285.1 Coriobacteriia bacterium | reverse complement strand
CGCCGAGGATGGTCATCTGCGTGCGCCACGCCTGGTCCAGAAGCGCGATGGCCGACTTGACCCCGGGAAGGGCCAGCGTCGCCGGGTCCTGGAGCTTCGTAGCCACGGCCAGCGCCAATGCCTTGGGTGCCATGCTTGCGGCCCCGGGGATGAGCCCGCCGACCGTCGAGTCGATGGCGGCCTGGGCATGCGCGAGGGTGGGCTTGACGACCTGAGCGAGCACGAACTGGGCCATGGGAGCGCCCGAGAATGCGATCCCCCACATGGTCGCGTACGATTTACCTACGTACCACTTGCGAACGGACACGGTCGAGGTGACCCACAGCATGCCCGTGGCGACACCGCCGACGAACCCGAAGGTGAACAGGTACGCCAGGTGCGTGTTGACCATCGCGGTGAGGATGAAGCCCAACGCGCCCAGGACGGCGGCGATGGCGTACACGGGCTTCGTGCCCCACTTGTCGAGGATCAGCCCACTGAAGTAGGCCGTCACCGCGTAGAGCACCATCATCAACGAGTAGCCGAGGGTGACCTGGGCCGTCGACCATCCCATGCTGAGAGCCATCGGGCCCTTGAAGATGGCGAACGTGGCCCGGTACCCGAAGAGACAGAACACGGCCAGCCACGACGCCAGTACCACCGACCAACCGTACCAACGCGCTTTCTTCGCTTCCAATTCTCCTTCTCCTTCTCCTTTGCGCCTTTCAGGGGACCTCTAGGATCCGCTGGCTTCAAACCGCAGTGGGTTCCCGCCCCGCTGCACCTTCGCCGCCGTGATCCGAGAATGGCGTTCGAAGGTGCAGCGGACACGGGCAGCCCGGTGACTCTAGTTCTGCTCGTAGTACTCGCAGGTGACGCTGACCATGTCCGGGAAGGCGAAGAACTTCGGCTCCATGGTGGAAGCCTGGCACACGCCCATCTCCACGGTCTCGGCATCAGCTGTGAACTGGCTGCAGTGCTTGCACTTCGGCATCATGCTGAAATCGCCGCACTGCTCCGCGTCGCCGAGCACCGTCGTCTTGGTGATGTGGCATACGCCCTTGACCACGTCGATCGGCGCGAAGTCGCGACAATCGCGGCAGTTGAGGTTCGTCATGTCTAGATCCCTTCATATTCAGTGCGGGCGATGAGCTCGTCCTGCACGGGCTTGCCGATCTCCACCCAGTACTGGGTGAAGCCTGCGACGCGCACCATCAGGTCGCGGTAGTTCTGGGGGTTCTTCTGAGCGTCCTTCAGGACCTTGGTGTCCACGACGTTGAACTGGATGTGGAAACCGCCCTTGCGCATGTACGCCTGGATGAGGTCCAAGAGCTTCCGGGAGCCCGACGGGCCCTGGATGGCGCTGGGGTGGATCTTGACGTTGAGCTGGGAGTTCTGGGACATCGAGTGGTCCCAGATGGCCGCCGAGTTGAGCAGGGCGTAGACGCCGCTGCGGTCGGTGCCGGGGAACGCGGACAGGGAAGCGTCCGCGAAGGTGGTGCCGGCGAGGCGCCCGTCACCCGACGCGATCGTCGCAGACCCCATGGCGCCGTGGGTGGACACGGAGATCTGGCAGGGATACATCGTGTGGGCGTAGAGGGACTCGTAGTTGCGGCAGTCAGGGCAGAAGAAGTTCTCCCAGTCGAGCAGGATCTGGTCGGCGAAGATGTCATCGTTGCCGTACTTCGGGGCCTGGAGGCACATGAAGTGCAGCTTGTCCCACTTGCCGGTGTCGCCGTCGCGCTGCTCCTGGTCCGAGAGGGAGAAGGAGTTGACTTCCTCGGCGGTCTTGAAGCCGAAGTTGTCCTTGATGGCCGTCTTCAGCTCATCCAGGGAAACGGCCTTGTCCTCGTAGACCAGCTTCTTGATGGCGGCCAGGGAGTTCACGCACGTGATCGTCCCCGCCGACTCGACGTTGAAGGTCGCGTTGTAGCGGTAGCCCTTCTCGTCGATGAGATGGCCCCTGTCCAGGCAGTCCGGCTTCAGCATGGAGGTGATGACCGCCATGTTGTTCTTGCGCCAGATGTCGTGCTGGATGTTGTTGGTGAGCGCCAGGACGTCGACGGCCTTCTGCCAATACAGCTTGAACTGGTCGAAGAGCTCGTCGTAGGTGGCCAGCTTGCGATCGTGGGGAGCGAATACCTGCTCGCCCGTGCGCTGGTCGACGCCGTTCCACAGGACCGCTTCGAGGATCTTCGGCATGGCGAGGAAGTGCACACCCACGGACGTGGGCTGACCCGCGCCGCCGGGCACGAAGTACTCCTTGCCGTTCAGGTGCAGCGGCTTCCAGCAGCAGGGCGAGGACTCGAGGCATCCACCGATGGCCCATGAGCGGGCCTCTTCGGCGGTCATTCCCTCAGGTCCGTACTGGCCGAGCATGAAGGTCATGCCGATCTGGTTGTTCATGAACGCGGGATAGCCCACGCCGGTCTTGATGCACTCCATGGCCAGCAGCAGGAAGTCCTCCGGGAGCTTCTCGTCGTACAGAAGCGCCAGGGTCGGCTGAGGCATCGGGTTGTTGAGGCCGGCCTCCAGCAGCAGGTACTCGAGACGGTTGACCGCATGTCCGCCGTCCTTGTTCAGGCCGCCGATACTCACGGTGTTGAAGGTGTTGCCCGAGAGCACGCCACCGACGACGCCCGTCGAGGCGAAGCAGTCGATGGAGGACATGGAGAGGCGGTAGAGCTCCAGGAGCTCCATGACCTCGTCCTCGTTGGTGCGCCCTGCGGCGATGTCCTGCTCGAAGTAGGGGTACAGCACCTGGGCGATGCGCCCGGGGGCCATGCCTGAGATGGCGTCCTCGTTGAGGACAGCCAGATGGATGGTGAGCATCATCTGGAAGGCTTCCGCGAACGTGCGCGGCTTGCCGTGGGACAGCCATTCGAGCCTCTCGGCGATCTCGGCGTACTCCGCCTTCTGGCCGGCGTCCTTCTCGATGCTCTCGAGGCGACGGGCCTCCTTGCCGTAGTTCTCGAACCAGGTCTTCAGGCCCTCGAGGGAGAGGATGATGGCCTCGTAGTTGAACAGGCGGTTGGTGCCCTTGATGCCGTCGCCATCGGCGCGGCCCGCGACCTTGGCCTTCAGTTCCTCGGCCATGTCGAGCAGCCCGTCGATGCCGTACTCGAGGGGATAGTAGTAGTTGATGACTTCGCGGCCCTGGGGAAGGGTGTAGCCGGAGTCGAACATGCAGATGACGTTCCGCATGAGGGCTTCCTTGACCGCATAGTCCGGGACCATCTGCTCGTACTTGTGACCGAGGTCGTCGACGGACTTCCCTACCCACGCCTTGGCCAGCTTCAGCAGCGCGGGGATCTCTTCCTGGCGCATGCCGAACTTGCCGGCGATGGAGATGACCTTGTCGAAGCTCTCGACTACGTTGCCGCCGCCCTGGCCGAACTTGGTGTGCTCGTCGGCGGAAGCGGAGCCGTGCTTGAGTGCTTCCTGATACAGCTCGTCTTCCTTGGCCATGTAGTAGCCCTCGGAGAGCCAGGGCATGGGGAAGGAGCCGCGGAAGAAGGCCGCCTTGTGTGTCACCAGAAGCTCGCCGGGGTAGATGACCGGCGTCGAGTGGGAGAAGGCCGACTTGAGCGACATGGCCCTGCGGACCACGGGGATCTCGGTGTCGTGCTGAACGTACTCACGCGTGTACCAGTACGGGAACTCGTTGTTGGCCGAGGACAGGGTGTCCATGTAGATGTCCTTGAGCTTCACGACCCGGGCATGGGGCTCGCGCTTGACCTCGCGGTCCACCATCTCCTTCGGGGAATGTCCACCGGACTCGAAGTCCATCGGACTGCCGGCTTCCGCCAGCACCTCTTTCAGCGTCTTTGGCATGCGTTTCCTCCCGATCATCAGAACGAGGGACGTCGAGACGCGTCCGCCTCGGAGCACTCGTGGGCCGGCTGCGCGTGATCGCGCGGTCGGCGTGTGCTATATGAACGACGATGCGCGCCTTCGGACGCCTTCACAATTCCGTTCGGGACGCGGCGCTTTCCATCGCGGCATAGTTCCTGCTGGGACTTGGGAACTATTCAGTTTTGGAATGACAAGCCGCGAATGAGGGCTCGGGAAGGCACGGAAGCCCACCCGGGGGTCCTGTTCTTGCGGAGAGGCAGATGCCCGTGGATTTCGCTCAGATCGAGTACTTCCTGGCGGTCGCGCGCTCGAGGAGCTTCAGCCGCGCCGCTGAGGACGCGTACGTCTCGCAATCGTGCATCTCGAAGCAGATCAAGGCCCTCGAGGACGAGCTCGGCGTCGAGCTCTTCGTGAGGAGCCCCGCCGGAGCCACCCTGACTCCCGCCGGCGAGAGGTTCCTCGTGTTCGCGGGCAAGACCCACCGCGACTGCGAGAACATCCTCGAGAGCCTGGCGCACTACAGCGCGGAGGCCCATGACCGGGTGCGCCTCGGCGCGGCGCCGTTGCTGGAGGCGTACGACATCGACACGGCGCTGGCCGACTTCCAGATCGACAACATGGCCACGCAGGTCGACCTCGTCGAGCGCGAGCAGTCCAACCTGCTCCGCCGGCTGGAGATGGACCAGATCGACCTGGCCATCATGATCACCGACAACCTGTCACGCGATGAGTACGAGTGGGTGACGCTCTTCAAGGACGAGATCGTGGTCGTCTGCTCGAACCATCACCCGCTCGCCCGGGTGCGCCGGGTCGCGCTCGCCGACCTCAAGGACGAGAGATTCGTGATGCTCGACCCGAACTCTGCCAACTACGCGATCGTCGTCGAGGCGTGCCGCAAGGCCGGGTTCTTCCCCAACATCATCTTCATGCACACGCGTCACCGGCCGCTGCTCAGCGCGGTGCAGAGGAACATCGGCATAACCGCCCTCGCGCGCGGCCTCACGCACACGAAGGACGAGTCCGCGCTCACCTGCATCCCGCTCGAGGACCCTCTGTACATGGAGGTCGGGCTGGTCTACCGCAGGGACCGGAAGCTCACGCCGTGGGCCAAGAAGCTCGTGGACTACTTCGCGAGCGCCTACGAGAGCCCCGTCGGTTGCGAGCGAGGGGACGTTCCGAAAGGCGCGTAGATCGCGTCCGGAGCATCCGTCGAAACCGTCTCCCGGTGGCTCTTCGCGTGCTCATACTGCATAGGAATACTGTTCGAGTGCATAGGAATTGACCTTCCCGCCTCAGAACGGTATACTCCCCCAATCCCTTGTTCATCACCCCAGCGGGCTGGCGGCTGCCTCTCGCATGCTTGGGGCTGCTTCACGCCCTGACGGGATGACCCGGGAAGGTCCGAACCCCCTACAAACGGAGGCCGACGGAATGAAGCGTATCTGGACAGTAGTGCTCGCAGTGACGATGCTCACGACCATCGCCATGGTCGCGGGCTGCAGCACCGCCGGAGCGACCGGCGCGGGCACCACGGACAAGTTCGTGTTCGCCAACTCGGGGGCGTACAAGCCCTTCAGCTTCGACAAGGGCGGCAAGATCGTCGGCTTCGACGTGGACATCGCCAACGAGATCGCCAAGCGCCTCGGCCGCACGCCCGTCATGCAGTCGCCGGTCCCCTTCGACGCGCTCATCCAGGGGCTGAAGGCCCGCAAGTACGACGCGCTGGTCGCGTCCCACGCCATCACGGACGAGCGCAAGCAGGCCGTCGACTTCAGCCGNNGCCGGTCCGGCCGACCTCAAGGGCAAGAAGATCGGCGTGGTGAAGGCCTCGACCTACCTGACGCTCGCGAAGACGCTGACCGACGAAGGCAAGATCACCAGCTACGACAGCGACGTCGTCGCGCTCCAGGACCTGGGCACCGGCCGCATCGACGCGGTCATCACGGACAAGCTGGTGGGCCTCCTCGCCCGCAACGAGTCCGGCCTCAAGATCCGGGCCGTCGGTCCGGTGCTCCAGCAGGACGAGATGGGCATCGCCGTGCAGAAGGGCAACACGGAGCTCCTCGCCTCGATCGACAAGGCCCTCGACGCCATGATCGCCGACGGCACCTACGACAAGATCAGCAAGCGCTGGTTCGGCGAGAACATCCTCGGCGACTAGCGACGACCGGCGTGAGAAGACGCCGGAGTACGGACTGCGATCCACAGGGGTCGGCCATCAAGGTCGGCCCCTGTTCGATGCAAGGAGACAAACGTGACGATCTTGAACGTAGTGAAGGAGCACTTCTGGGGCTTCCTGGCTGCGACCGGCATGACGCTGCAACTCACCGCCGTGTCGCTCGTGCTCGCAGTGGTGATCGGGCTGCTGTTCGCATTCCTGAAGCTCTCGAAGAACCGCGCCGCGAACATCTTCGCTGACGCGTACATCGGCCTCACGCGAGGCATGCCATTGATCGTCCAGTTGATGTTCCTGTACTTCGGCATCAGCTCGATCCTGGTCCTCAGCCCGTTCTGGGCCGGGTCGCTCGCCCTGGCGTTCCACGCCGGCGGCTACGTCGCCGAGATCCTGCGTGGGGCGATCCAGAACACCGACAGCGGCCAGACGGAGGCGGCGAGGTCGCTGGGCATGTCGCGCTTCAAGGCGATGCGCCTCATCGTGCTGCCGCAGGCGTTCCGCCGCGCCATCCCGCCGCTCGGCAACCAGTTCATCATCGGGCTGAAGGACAGCACGCTGGTCGCCTACCTCGGCGTCCCCGAGCTCTTCAGCAAGGCGATGACGGCGGCCGCGGCCAACTACCAGCCGTTCGAGACCTACCTCGTGGCAGGCACGTACTACCTCGTGCTCGTCATGATCTTCACGTGGATGGTCAACAAGCTCGAGAAGCGGCTCACGCCGCACCGTCAGGAGGCCACACTGTGAGCGTCATAGACATCAAGGGACTTCACAAGAGCTTCGGCGACATGCACGTGCTCAAGGGCATCGACCTCACGGTCGAGCCGGGAGAGGTCGTCGTCATCATCGGACCGTCGGGCTCGGGCAAGAGCACGCTGCTGCGCTGTATCAACTTCCTCGAGTTCCCGGACGAGGGCGAGATCCACGTCAACGGCGAGCTGATCGACCCGAAGAAGACGAACCTCGACAAGGTCCGCCAGCACATGGGCATGGTGTTCCAGCAGTTCCAGCTCTTCCCCCACAAGAACGTGTTGCACAACATCACGATCGCCCCCATCGAGGTGAAGGGCCTCCCCCACAAGAAGGCCAACGCGATCGCGCGCGACCTCCTCGAGAAAGTCGGGTTGCCCGACAGGGAGAAGGCGTGGCCCTCCGAGTTGTCCGGGGGCCAGAAGCAGCGCGTCGCGATCGCCCGGGCCCTCGCGATGGATCCCGACATCATGCTGTTCGACGAGGTCACGTCCGCGCTCGACCCGGAGCTCGTCAACGAGGTCCTGCAGGTCATGCAGGAGTTGGCGGCGGGCGGGATGACCATGGTGGTCGTCACGCACGAGATGGGCTTCGCGCGCGAGATGGCCGACCGTGTGGTCATGATGGCCGACGGGATGATCGTCGAGCAGGGCACGCCCGAGCAGATGTTCGACGGCCCTCAGGAAGAGCGGACGCAGACGTTCCTCGGCCAGGTGCTGTAGGTCCCGCATGCGAGACGAAGCGCTCGCCCCGGGGTGTCGGGGCGGGCGCTTCGTCGTCGATCCCCCGGAGGGCGGAGCGGACCGCCCCGGCGCGTCACCCCTCGAGCCGCGCGGGCCGATCGGCCGTCGCGGGGGCGCTCGGCGGTGCCTGCGGCGCCGGCCAGTTCGGCTGCATCGGCCGCGGTGGCTTCTTGGGGAATACCGTCTCCCAGTCCACCCGCGCGGTCTTGCCCATGAAGAACGCGAGCGTCAGCACCGATCCGACGGTGACGGCGAGCCCGGTGATCCCGCTGAAGAAGAAGCTGTAGCTGAACAGCACGAGGAACAGCAGCTGGCACACCGCGATCTCGAGGAGCGCGCGGTTCCTCCCCACGACGACCCACAGGTATCCGACGACCAGCGCGACCGACGTGACCGCCGCGATCGCGAACGCGACGTTGATGTCGACCTGGTCCGCGAGGTACGCCAGCAACAGGTCGAAGGCGAAGAACGCCGCGGCGAGGAACCCGTAGTGGACCGGGTGCAGCTTGACTCCGCTCGTCGCGGTCAGAAGGACCAGCGCCGCGAAGAAGAAGAGGAGCGAGACGGGCGCGAAGGCGGTGATGCGCGCGACCAGTGGGCCCGGGTTGGGTGGGACGGGCATCACGAGGCCGATCGGCCGTCCGCTCACGACGCTGGAGTAGCTCCAGACGAGGTTCCACCCGCTGCCTGTCTTGGACGAGGAGGTCGGCGACACGCCGTCGGCCGGGTAGTCGATCGTCGCGAAGTCGGTCGCCATCACCAGCTTGAAGTCGCGCACCACCCCGGCCCCGCCCGGGCTGGGCACGTAGACCCAGCGGTCCATGCCGTTGGTGCGATAGCCCGTCACGACCGACGCGGTCGCGCCGGGCAGCATCGTGAAGGTCGCGTAGGCCTTCCCCTCGCGGTACACGACCGGCACCTCGGCGCCGTCGACCTTCACCGCGAACCCGTCGTAGGTCCCCCCGGCGTCGGGGAAGTCGAAGGTCATCGTGGTCTCGACCGCGTGGTCGACGGGGTTCTTCAGCGTGTAGGCGGCCTTGAAGTCGACCACGTAGGTCGCATACCACAGCAGCCCCTTGCGGCGCTGCGTGAGCTGGAAGTCGGCCGCGATGTCGCTACCGGCCACGTCCATGGGGTTCGCCGTCCCTCCCGGCGAGTACCGGAACGACGGCGCCCGTTGCGTCTGGGCCGAACCCCACAGGCCCCCGACACTGTCGCCGAGGCGGTCGCCGGTCGAGACGCTCCTGATCTGGACCGACCCGGCCAGCACCAGCCACGCGAACGCCGCCAGGATGAAGATCACGCTGATCGCGAACAACCGCTTGCCCGACATGTGGTTCCCCCTGCGGTCGGATGGGTGACTCGGGATCGTCCCCTGACTCGACGATAGCGGGGCGGCGTGGCGGCACGGTGGCGCGCGGACAACGCTCGCCCAACGGCTGGGACGCAGGATCCGAACTCCGCCCGGGCGGGGTGGCGGCTCTTGTCTGAACGATGACCTGAGCGGGATACTCGTCATATGGTGGCGGGCGCCGCGTCTTCGTTGACACGCACCGCGTCCACGACGTGGACGTCACGAGCGGGGGGCTGATGCGATGATGCGGGACTGGTACCTCGTGGCGTTGGTCTGCATCAACGCGTACTTCCTCGCGACGGTCCTGTCGAACGTCGCCTACTTCCGGTTCGCCACCAAGAAGCCCCGCATCAGGAGCGGACCGTTCGTCTCGGTGATCGTGCCGGCGCGCGACGAGGAGCGCTCGATCGGCCGCTGTCTGGAATCGCTCTTGGAGCAGGACTACGCGGACTACGAGGTCATAGTCGTCGACGACGACTCGAGCGACGCCACGGCCGAGATCGTCGCCGGGATCGCGGCCCGAGACCCGCGCCTCAGGCTGGTCTCCGGAGCGCCCCTTCCCGACGGGTGGCTCGGTAAGCCGCACGCGCTGTCCGAGGGGGTCGCGGTCGCCCGCGGCGAGATCCTCGTCCTCACCGACGCCGACACGGTCCACCGGTCCCACAGCATCTCGTGGGCTGTCACGAACCTTCACGACCATCACGCCGACATCCTGTCCGGCTACCTCGACCAGGAGTACGGCACCCTCGGCGAACGAGTCGTGGTCCCGACGATGTACGCCATGATGCTGCTGGTGCCGCTCTTCCTGATCCCGCGCACCAGGAGCCCCCGCCCCGCCTTCGCGATCGGACAGTACGTGGCCGTCCGCCGCGAAGCGCTCGAGGGCGTCGGCGGGTTCGAGGCGATCCGAGACTCGATCGTGGATGACATGTCGATGGCGACCCGGATGAAGGTGTGCGGGTACCGCGGCGTATTCCTCGACGCGAAGGGGATCGCCGGGTGCCGTCTGTACAGCGGATACCGGGATGCGTTCGAGGGCATCGAGCGCTCCATCTACAGCGCGGTGGGCGGCCGTCCCCTAGCGGCGCTGGCGGTCTCCGTGGCCGTGCTGGGCCTCATCGTCGGACCTGCCATCTCGGTGCTCATGTCGAGCGCCCATCTCCAGATGGCGGCAGGTCCCGTGGCCCTGTCCGTACTGCTCTTCGCCGTGCTGTGGGCGCTCGTCGTGTGGGACCGGAACGTGCCCCTGACCGCCTTCGTGCTGTATCCGCTCGTGTTCCTGAACCTGGTCATCATCCTGAACGCCTCGATGGTGCGGACCGGGTTCGGCTCCGGGGTCGAATGGAAGGGTCGGACGGTCCGCGTCCCGGGGAGCGCCGACGCCACAGGCGAGGCCGAGGCGGCCGATCTCGCGAGCAGATCCGGCAGAGTGAGGTAGCGATGGCGACGGACGACATGCTGCGCGCGCTGCTCGCGCTCGTCATCGGGCTCCTGCTCGGCTCCGTGCTGCCGGCGGACTTCTTCGCGCACAGGCGCGGCGTCGACATCCGGTCGAACGGGGACGGCAACCCCGGGACGGTCAACGCGGTACGGGTGCTGGGCTGGGCGCCCGGGCTGATCACGGCCGCCTACGACCTCTCCGTCGGCGTGTTGGCGGTCCGGATCGCCGTCCTTCTCGGCGTCGCCGGCGGCCCCGCCTATCTGGCCGGCGTCATGAGCATCGTCGGGCACCGCTTCCCGGTGTTCCGCGGCTTCCGCGGCGGAGGACAGGGAATGGCCGCGTCGGCAGGTCTGCTCGTGTACGGGATCGCGATCGCGGTCGCACGCGGACGGCTCTCTGGCTGGGACGTCGGGGCCCTCGTCGCGGTCGTGCTGGTCACGTTCGCGCTGACCCGCTCGGACGTCGCGGCGGCGCTCGTCATGCTGCCCGTGCTCGTGGTCAGGGTGATCCTCGCCCGCACGGACTGGCAGTTCCTCGCGTTCATGTCCGTGATGGCGGGCCACATCTGGATCGTGCAGGCGGGCGTCGCCCGGCAGCGGTTCCGGCTCAGGCCCGCCAGCCCGGTGCGCGGCCAGACGCGCGACTAGGCCCTAGGCCTGCGCGTGTGCGGCTGCAGCCGTGAGGCGCAGCTTGCGACGGGCCGTGCGGGCGGCGCGGCGGCGGAACACCGGAAGGATGTCGGCGATGGCGACGATGCTGCCGTGCCCCGGGTAGAGCACCTTCGCTCCGGACGCGAGCAGCAACCGCCAACTCGCGAACATCGCCGGCTCGTCGACCGCCATGATCGAGAACTCGGGGGGCGTGATCTTCGGGATGCGGCGGCCCTGCACGAGGTCGCCGACGAACGCGGAGCCGTCGTCGAGCACGAGCGTGAGGTCGCCGGTGCTGTGACCGGGCGTGTATAGGATCTCGCCGGGAAGGCCGAACCGGTGCAGCTTGGTGCCGTCCTCGACGGCGATGACGCGCCGGAGTCCGTCCAGCTTCAGTTTCGGCAGAGCAAAGTGGGCGATGCGCTCGTAGATCTTCGCGAAGACGTTGAGGCCGGGAGACACGATGCTGCCGCCCGTGCGGACGGTGTTCGCGTGCGAGGGGTGGCAGATGATCGCGCAGCCGCTCGCCTCCTGGACCTCGGCCAGCCCGCCGAAATGATCCGCGTGCCCGTGAGTGACCATCGCGAACAGGAGGTCCGCTGGCTTGCGGCCGATCTCAGCGATGCGGTCGAGGATGTTGTGGCCGGTCCCGGCCATGCCGCCGTCGACGAGAAAGAGCATCTCGGCGGTCTCGATGAGGTAGCTGTAGGCCATGAGGCCGGGTATCCGGTGGATTCGCATGCCTGCGTATGAGCACCTTCCGTGCCGAAGACACGGCGGCGTCGGCAACGAACACGCAACCCCGGTGGCTTCCGACGAGGCGACGGGTATCAGGGCGCCTCCCGGAGCGCATCCCTGAACTTCTCGGCGAAAGCGCGCTGCTGCTCCGGCGTCCGGTCCTCGTCGTCGACGAACTCGAGCGCGCCGTCGGGGCACAACAGCCTGCACGGCGAAGAACAGTCCGACGAGAAGCAGCCGCATCGCTGCGCAGACATCACGTACCCGCCGTGCGAGGACGGAGTGCACGGCCGTCTCCCCCGATAGGCCGTGCCAGCGTTCCACACCATTGCGCCCAAGAACAGGCTGCGTCTCCAGACCCCGCCGGACGACGCTGCGCGCCGCCGCTGTGACGCGGGTACATTCACCGTGTCGGGCACGATCGCCCGACGAGCGATGACGGGTGGGAGAGATGGCCGGCACGCCACCAGTGCTCTGCGTCGAGGGCCTGCGGGTGCGCATCGGCGAGCGAGAGGTGCTCAAGGGCATCGACCTCTCGATCGCCGATGGGGAGACACACGTGCTCCTCGGCCCGAACGGCAGCGGCAAGACGACGCTG
>PKWR01000032.1 GCA_003133285.1 Coriobacteriia bacterium | reverse complement strand
CCGGTGACCGTGGCGGGGCTGCGCGGCCGCGTGGTGCTGCTCGACTTCTGGACCTACGGTTGAATCAACTGCATGCATGTGCTCCCGCGTGTACGGGAGCTCGAAGAGCGGTTCGCGGACAGCCTGACGGTCATCGGCGTCCACTCCGGCAAGTTCATCACCGAACGGGTGACCGAGCGGATCGCGGAGGCCTGCGACAGGCTGGGCGTCGTCCATGCCGTGGTCAACGATCGCCAGTTCCGCGTGTGGCGCGACTACGCGGTCGAGGCATGGCCGACGGTGGTGGCGATCGACCCCGAGGGCTACATCGCGTTCATCGCGCCGGGGGAGACCCCGGTCGAGGTGCTGAGCGCCGAGGTGGCGCGCGTCGTCGCACGCGCCGAGCAGCGCGGGACGCTCGTGCGAGGCCCCGATCCGACCACGCCGCGTCTGCTGCGCCACGAGGGCACACTGCGCTTCCCGACCCGCGCCATCCTCGACAGCAGGCGCCTCTGGATCTCCGACACCGGGCATGGCCGCGTCCTCGAGTGCTCGTGGGACCCGAGCGAGAAGACCGCGACGGTCGTGGGCGAGCACCCCGGATTCGTGGAGCCGCGCGGTCTCGCCGCTCTCGACGGACATGTGTACCTCGCGGACCGTGCCGGGCATGCCGTGTGGCGTCTGGGGGCAGGCGGGCGCGTCCGGGTCGCCGGTACCGGTGAGATCGGCAGCGGTGCGATCGTGCCGGGGCCGGCGGACCGGACCGCCCTCCGCTCGCCGTGGGGGCTCGCAGCGGTCCACGGGCGGCTCGCGATCGCCATGGCCGGCACCCACCAGATCTGGACGCTCGACCCGGCAAGCGGCGCGCTCTCCCTTCTGGCGGGCACCGGCGCGGAGGAGATCCACGACGCCGCACCGGCACGCGCGGCGCTCGCCCAGCCGACCGGGCTCGGGACGCTGCCGGACCGATCGCTCGCGTTCGCCGACTGCGAGACGTCTGCGGTGCGCATCGTCGGCGAGTCGTCGGTACATACCCTGGTCGGCACGGGACTCTTCGAGTTCGGCGACCGTGTCGGGGTCGGGGACGCCGCCCTGTTGCAGCACTGTGAGGACGTCGCGCTCCACGGCGCGATGCTCGCGGTGACCGACACCTACAACGACCGGCTCAAGGTCGTCGATCCGGTGACGCGGAAGTGCGCGCCCTGGCCGGGCGACGCCGGTCGCACCGGGTCGTTGCGCGAGCCCGGGGGCGTGTCCAGCGACGGGACTACCCTGCTCGTCGCCGACACCGGACACCATCGCCTCGTCGTGGTCGAGGCGGACGGCTCGCTCTCCCAAGTCCGATTCGACTGAGCAGAAGGGGGCACGTCATGCAGTTCCCGGCGCTGAAGGTCCGTGACCTCGAGGGCAAGGACTACGTGATCCCGCACGGCCTTCCCGGAGGCCCGCACGTCATCATCGTCGCCTTCCAGCAGTGGCAGCAGATACTCGTGAACCGTTGGGTTCCCGGGCTCAAGGCGATGGCCGACCGCCACGCGGGCATGGAGGTGTGGGAGGTGCCCAGCATCTCGCAGGGGTACCGGCTGTTCAGGGGCGGCATCGACGGCGGCATGCGTGCCGGCATTCCCGATGTGGACGCCCGTCGCCACACGCTGACCGCATACACCGATATCGGGCACCTCGCGCGCGACCTGGAGATCGACTCCGTCGAGACGATCCACGTGTTCCTGGTCGATTGCTCGGGCAACGTCCTGTGGAGGGCGGAAGGCGAGCCGACCGACGCGGCGCTCGCGGAGCTCGAGGCCGCCATGCCCGACGCGTGCTCCTAGACGCTCCGACGGCTAGGTGCGCTCCGCCGCCCGACGCTCCAGCACGTCCAGCAGGACGTTCGCTTCGTTGTGCTCTTCGTCCTTGGCGCCGAAGAGGAACGTCACGGTCTTCCGGTGACGTTCGATGTCTCCGATGAGATCGAGCAGTTCCGCGTGGCCGGCCAGTTCCTTCTCGTACCGCTCGCGGAACCCGGGCCACTTCTCGACCTCGTGGCCGTACCAGGAGCGCAGCTCGTCCGTCGGAGCGACGCGCCGCAGCCACAGGTCGACGTGTGCGGTGTCCTCGGAGATGCCGCGCGGCCACAGGCGGTCCACAAGGATGCGATAGCCGTCGGACTCGGCCGGCGCTTCGTAGACGCGCTTGATCGTGATCGCCATCCTCGCCACAGCCTTTCGCATCGCCGGGCGACCTCTGTCCTTTGTACCCCGACGCCTGCGCCCGTGCCGGGCCGCCCGGGCGAAGGCCCGGAGGTTCCGGGTCGGCGATCGGCCGTCGGAGTCACACCGGCGCGCTACACTGCGCAGACGACTCCCGCGCTGTTCCCCTCGCACTGACTTGAGAGGCCGCTGCCGCATGCCGCTCCGCACGAGCTCGATTGACGACACCCTCGCCGAGGTCTTCGGCTATCACGAGTTCCGCCCGCATCAGCGTGAGACCGTCGCCCACGTCACCGACGGTGGCGACGCCTTCGTGCTCATGCCCACGGGTGGGGGAAAGTCGCTGTGCTTTCAGATCCCGGCGCTGCATCGTGCAGGTACCGCGATCGTCGTGTCGCCGCTGATCTCGCTCATGAAGGACCAGGTCGACGCGCTGCGCGCGAACGGCGTGTCCGCCGCCTGCCTGAACTCGTCGCTGACGCCCGAGACCGCGAGCGAGGTCATGCGCGACCTGCGCTCGGGAGCGCTCGATCTCCTGTACGTCGCGCCCGAGCGCCTCATGCTCGACGGCTTCCTCGCCCTGCTCCGCACGCTGCCCATCTCGCTGTTCGCGATCGACGAGGCGCACTGCGTGAGCCAGTGGGGGCACGACTTCCGTCCCGAGTACGTGCAGCTCGGCGAGTTGCGCGAGCTGTTCCCCGGCATCCCGCTGGTGGCGCTGACCGCTACCGCGGACGATCAGACGCGCGACGACGTCCGGGACCGGCTGCATCTGCTCGATGCGCCCATCTTCTCCGCAGGTTTCGACCGTCCCAACATCCGCTACACGGTCGTTGAGAAGCGCTCCGCGCCGGCACAGCTCGAACGCTTCATCCTGGAGCGGCCGGGCGACTCGGGCATCGTCTACTGCCTGTCGCGGAAGCGTGTCGAAGAGGTCGCCAGGAAGCTGCGCGCCGCGGGCGTGAAAGCGGCCGCCTACCACGCGGGTCTTCCCGCCGACAAGCGCACGTCGGTGCAGGACCGGTTTCTGCGCGACGATGTTCACGTGGTCGTGGCGACCGTCGCGTTCGGCATGGGGATCGACAAGCCCGACGTCCGGTTCGTCGTCCACTACGACATGCCGAAGAACATCGAGGGCTACTACCAGGAGACCGGCCGCGCGGGCCGCGACGGCCTGCCCGCGGAGGCGCTGTGCCTGTTCGGACTCCAGGACGCGGTGCTCTGCCGCAGCCTCATCGAGAGCGGGAAGAACCCCGAGCAGGTGCGCATCGAGTTGCACAAGCTCTCCGCGATGATCGCGTTCGCCGAGGCGACCACCTGCCGGCGCCGCGTGCTGCTCGGCTACTTCGGGGAGCGACGCGACGAGGACTGCGGCAACTGCGACGTCTGCCTGGACCCGCCGCAGCTCTACGACGCGACGATCGACGCGCAGAAGGCGCTGTCGGCCGTCGTGCGGACGGAGCAGCGCTTCGGCGCCGGGCACGTCATCGACGTGCTGCGCGGGCACGACACCGAGAAGGTCCGGCAGTGGGGTCACGACCAGCTGAGCGTGTTCGGCGTCGGGGCCGAGCTGTCGCGTGACGAGTGGACGAGCGTCATCCGCCAGCTGATCCACCACGGCTACCTGCGGCAGGACATCGCCGCGTACTCCGCGCTCAAGCTGCTGAGCGAGGCCCGCGGCGTGCTGCGCGGCGAGGTCGAGCTGGCGTTCGCACGTCCCCGCGTGAAGATCGCCGCAGAGGTCAGGCGCGGCAAGCGCGGCACGCGGTCGGTGGCGTTCGACGGCGCTGCGGCCGGGCCGGTGGACGAGGACCTCTTCGAACGGCTGCGCGAGCTGCGTCGGGCGCTGGCGGCCGAGCAGGAGGTGCCGGCCTACGTCGTCTTCGGCGACCGCTCGCTGGCGGACATGGCCGCGCGCAAGCCGGCGACGCGCGACGAGTTCCTGGCCTGCCACGGCGTCGGAGCGGCGAAACTCGAGCGCTACGCGGACGTCTTCCTCGAGGAGATCGCGGCGGGGTAGGCGGTCGGGAGGGGGTGGAACGCCCCCGACTAGCGGAGACGCCGTTATGCGTGCAGAATCGTGAAGAAGCGGGGGCTTCTCAGATTCCCACTGGAAGGGGAGAGATCCTATGAACCTGCAATCGCCGCGGGGGAACGACGCCAGTCAGACTTCCAACCGTTCACGCAACGTCGTCCCGGGGAGCGGGCTGTGCTCCCGCTGCCTCGAGGACTGTCGAGGGAACTGCGAGGTGTTCAAAGCATCGTTCCGCGGTCGCGAGGTCATCTACCCCGGTCCGTTCGGCGAGGTCACGTCCGGCGGTGACAAGGACTACCCGATCGACTACTCGCACCTGAACATCCAGGGTTACGCGATGGGCGCCAAGGGCCTGCCCGAGGGCGTGATCGGCAGTCCGGACAACACGCTGTTCCCGATGGTCGACACGGAAACCGAGTTCGGCAACGTGAACAAGGTCAGGATGAGGGTGCCGATCTTCACCGGCGCACTGGGCTCGACCGAGATCGCGCGCAAGAACTGGGAGCACTTCGCGGTCGGCGCCGCCATCTCCGGCATCTCGCTGGTCTGCGGCGAGAACGTGTGCGGCATCGACCCGGGGCTGGAGCGGGACTCACACGGGAAGGTCACGAACTCGCCCGACATGAAGCGACGCGTTCAGGCGTACCGCCGCTATCACGAGGGCTACGGCGACATCCTCGTCCAGCTCAACGTCGAGGACACCCGCCTCGGCGTCGCGGAGTATGTGATCGAGAAGCTCGGCGTGGAGACCATCGAGCTCAAGTGGGGTCAAGGCGCCAAGTGCATAGGCGGAGAGATCAAGGTCGACGGCCTGGAGCGGGCACTCGAGTTGCAGAAGCGCGGCTACCTGGTGACACCCGACCCGAGCGACCCGGCCGTTCAGGCGGCGTTCCGGGAGCACGCCATCCATCAGTTCGAACGGCACAGTCGGCTCGGCTTCGTGGACGAGGGCCAGTTCTACGCGGCGGTCGAGCGCCTGCGTGCGCTGGGTGCGAAGCGTGTCACGCTCAAGACGGGCGCCTACCCCATTCGCGAACTCGCAATGGCGATCAAGTGGGCGAGCAACGCGAAGATCGACCTGCTCACCATCGACGGCGCGCCCGGAGGCACGGGAATGAGCCCGTGGCGGATGATGGAGGAGTGGGGCGTTCCCACGTTCTACCTGCAGTCCATGGCAAACGAACTGGTCTCCAAGCTCGCCGCGACAGGCGCCTACATCCCCGACATCGCTGTCGCGGGCGGGTTCTCGACCGAGGACCATGTGTTCAAGGTGCTCGCCATGGGCGCTCCGCACACCAAGGCCGTGTGCATGGGCCGCGCGCTCATGATCCCGGGCTTCGTCGGTCGCAACATCGAGACATGGCTGAAGTCCCAGGACCTCCCCAAGTCGGTCTCCGAGTTCGGAGCCAGCAAGGACGAACTCTTCGTCACCTACGAGACCCTGCGGGCGCGGTACGGCGCCGAGGTCGACAACCTCCCGGCGGGGGCACTCGGCATCTACACCTACTGCGACAAGATCAAGGTCGGGCTGCAGCAGCTCATGAGCGGCAGCCGCAACATGAGGCTCTCCACGATCTCCCGTGACGATCTCATGGCTCTCACGCGCGAGGCATCGGAGGTCTCCGGCATCTCGTACGTGATGGACGCGTACCGCGACGAAGCCATGCGCATCATAGAGGGATAGGCCGGCGTCCTTCGGCCCGGAACGCAAGCGAGGCCCCGCATGCCGGGGCCTCGCTTCAGTCGGCGGGCGTCTGTGTCGAGCCCCACCGCTCGGCCCAGTCGCCGACCGCGTCGAGGGCCGGCTCCAGCGCCTTGCCCTTTGCGGTGAGGCGGTAGGAGACCTGCGGCGGACGTGACGCGGTGACGTCGCGCGCCACGATCCCGTTCTCCTCGAGCTCCTTGAGGCGCTCGGTCAGCAGGCGGTCGCTGATGCCCGGGATGGCCTCGCGGATCTCGCAGAAGCGCGTCGCGCCCTTGAGCAGAGACGAGATGATTGCTCCCGTCCACCTGCGGCCGATCAGCTCGATCGCCGCGTGGAACCGGTCGCACACCTGCCCGCTGTGTTCGGGAACCCACGTGACGGGGCACCCGGTCATCCGCTCCGCCGAGCCCGGCGAAGACTGGAAGTACTGCTACCTCGACGGCGAGTGGGCCGAGTAGCATCGGTCCGACCGAGTTCAGAGAAGGGTGAGCCATGTCCGATGTGAAGGTCCTGCCCATCGCCGTCAAGATGGGCCCGATGACGGTCATGGCGTACGCGTTGGTCGGTGACCGGGTCGTGATCGTCGACACGGGCGTCGGCGGTCAGGCCCAGCGGATCCTGGAGCGCATAGCCGAGGAAGGTCATGCGCCCGGTGACGTGTCGTTGATCCTGCTGACCCACGGTCACGGTGACCACGCCGGCAGCGCCGCCGCGCTGCGCGAGGCGACGGGCGCACCGATCGCACTCGGCGCGGGCGACGAGGAGAAGTGCGTCGCGGGCGTCGATCGCGAGATGCGGGCACGCGGGCTGGTCGGCAGGACACTGCTGGACATGATGCGGCGCAGGCAGGCGAAGATAGGCCGCACCGCCGGGCCCGAGGCCGACATCATCGTCCGGGGCGAGTTCCCGCTCGGCGACTTCGGCGTCGACGCGGTCGCGGTCCCGATGCCCGGGCACACCCGCGGATCGCTCGCGGTCTTCACGGCGAGCGGCGATGCCCTCGTCGGGGACCTGCTGGGTGGGGGAGGCCGGACACGGAGCGAACCGAAGCGCGGCGTCTTCGTGTGCGACGAAGCGGCGATGGATGCGAGCATCCGGGACGTGATCGCCCGGGCGCCACGCCTGACCTACACCGGTCACGACGAGCAGCCGTTCGCGCTCGAACAGCTGGAGACCGCGTTCGTCAGCCGCTAGCCCGTCACCGCGCGGTCGCGGCCTCCCCGGTCAGCCGTCCGAGCAGCGCGCGGACGTCCGCCGCGCCGAACGCTCGGCCGTGCGCGGGCATGAAGCGCTTGGCGCCTGCGTCGAGGAGCTTGCGCATGCTCGCGAGCGCGCCGACGGGGTCGGCAGCCATCGCGGGAGGCGAGACACGGGTGGTCATGTGGCCAGCGCCGATGATGAGGTCCCCCGCGAACGCCGTCCCGTCGTCGAGGACGAGGGAGATGCACCACTGGCTGTGCCCCGGGGTGTAGTGCAGCGCCCCCGCCAGCCCGAAGCGGTCGAGCCGCTCGCCGTCGGTCGGGAGCACGGTGGGGACGATGGGCGGGAGCCTGAGCAGCGGCAGCGCGGTCGTCGCCAGCCACTGCACGGCCTTCGTCCAGGTCTGCGTCGGCGCGGAGAAGGCGCGGCCGCCGGTCGCGAGCGCTGCGCGCGAGGCGGGGTGGGCGGCGATGTCGAAGTCGGCGTGGGTGAGGAGCGCCGGAACGGCCCCTATGTGATCGATGTGCGGATGCGTCAGGACCACGAGCGCCAGATCCTCGATCGTGCGCCCGATGCGGCGGATCTTGTGCAGCACGAGAGGCTCGAACCAGCGGAAGCCGCTGTCGACGAGAAAGAGGGCTGAGGGAGTCTCGATGAGGTAGCTCGAGAACGCGATGCCTTGGATGCGATGAACCTTCACTGCCTGATGACCAGCAACCGCCGTGCCCTTCGGCGGCCGGTCGGATCGTGCGAGAACGCCCGCGTCGCCGAGCGACGCTGGCGCCCCACCCCACCGTTCGAACGCGCGGTGCGGTAGTCTATCCCGCGAAGGGCACGGGCGCCGTCTGGCCCCGCGCCGCGGTTGCGTGCCCTGACAGCGGGGGAGGCCATGGAGCGATCGTCACAAGCAGGGACGCCGAGCGTCACCGTGGTCGTCCCCGTTCTTGACGAGGCGAGCCGGCTACCCGGGCTGCTCGACTGTCTGGACAGGCAGAGCCTGCGTCCCGTCGAGGTCGTGATCGCCGACGGCGGCTCGACCGACGGGACGCGCGAGATCGCGCGCTCGCGCGGCGCGCATGTGGTCACTGGCGGCAGGCCCGCTCACGGTCGCAACGCGGGGGCGCGCGAAGCCACCGGCGACCTGATCCTGTTCCTCGACGCCGACTGCGAGCCCTCGCAGCGCTTCATCGAGCTCGCGGTCGCGGAGTTCGTCGCGCGGGGCCTCTCCGTCACCGGAGCACGCGTCTCTCCGATCGAGCGCAGCCCCGACTACATCGTGGCCTGCTGGACCGCGGGCCTCTACCTCAGGGCCATGCAGTACGTGGCCCCGCACGCGGCGGGCGCCTGCATGCTCGTGCGCCGGGACGTCCACGAGCTCATCGGCGGTTTCGACGAGAGCCTCCTGCTGGCCGAGGACCACGACTACGTTCGCCGCGCGTCGAAATGCGGCAAGTTCCGGATACTGAACCGCGTTGCGCTCCCCGTCTCGATGCGTCGCGTCGAGCAGGAGGGACGCATCCGCCTCGGCCTCAAGTACGCCTACTGCGAGTTCAGGACGCTGGCGGGGCTGCAGATCCGGAAGATGCCGTTCGAATACGAGTTCGCTTCCTACGACGATGCTCCCGTCAACAAGGCCGTCGAGAAGGCCCGCGCGTCCCGCTCGCCGGATGCGGGGCACTTCCTACCGCGCGGGGTGCGCCGCTTCGCCCGGACGCTGGAGGAGCCCTCCACCGAGCTGCAGGCGGACGCGATCGGCGTCGCCATGGCCTCCGTCTTCGGGAGCGGGGCCGCTTCGGCGGCCCTGGCCGCCGCGGGAGCCGCGCCGAGCGCCTACCTGCCTCTTGCCGGCGTCGCCGTCGCAGCCGCCGGGCTCTCGGCCTACGAGGCCGGCCGGAAGTTCCGCTACGAGCACCACTACGGCGACTTCTTCATGGCGTCGATCGCCGTCGCGAGCGCCGACATCGTCGGCGACGACGGGACGGTGCTGGCGGCCCGCGGCATCGACGAGATCTGGGAGCTGCACGCGATCAGCGGCTTCGGGAGGATGTCGCAGCTCAGTCTGCAGGGTCGCGAGGGCCGCCTGACCGTAGCCTTGGAGACTCTGGAGGGCCTTCGGTGCATGCTGGACGACCGTGACATCGAGCTCTATGAAGGTGCGAAGATCGTCACGGCGCGGTCGGACCTCGTGACCCTCCTGTTGAAGATGGGCTTCGAAGCGGTGTCCGATCCTCCGCCCTTCGACCTGGCCAACCGGATCGACAAGCGCATGCTCACACGCGTTCTGGAGCGGCGTACCCGCCGCGATGGTGCGGCGGGTCTCGAAGGCTACCGTTTGGCCGTGATGCCGACCGATCGGTTCCTCGGGCCGGACTTCCGGGCCGCTCTCGACGCGCAGATCACCCGCGTTCGGTCAAGCCGGGAACACGTGAGGGCAAAGGCGGCAGGCGACTCGGCGTGACGCGGGTCAGGCGACGGGCGCGCCCTCCCGGGCCGCGCTGCGCCGCTTCGAGGCGCGGATCAGGGCACTCTGACGTACGGCGGGGACGCACACGCCGACGAGGAAGGCCAGCGAGCTGAGGACGATCAGCGTGTCGTCGGGCAGGCCGGCGAGCAGGCCCATCATGGCGATGACCGCACCGAGCGCGATGCCGAGTGCGCTGCCGGCGAACACGACCGCCAGCACATCCCCGATCACGACCCCGCGACGCTGTTTCGGCGTCAGGTCGGCCCACTCGCGGTAGGCGTCGACGCGCGTCACGAGTCCGCACTTCGGACAGCGCACGTTCGGGTCTCCGAGCCGGACGACGTGCTCGAGCTCCCGCGCCACCGTGTGCCCGTTGGGGCACCGGTACACCGTCCATTCCCGGCGCACATAGGGGAAGAAGTACATCGACCAGCCCCCGATCGTGGCGGATCGCCTTCGCAGCCACAAGTCGCGGAGTATATGTCCCAGAGGGAGGCGCTCCATGCGGTACCCGGACTCGTTCGGCGCACGGATCGGCCTTCGGATGCTGGCCGGGCTGCTCCTCGGTGCGGCCGCGTGGTATCCGGTCGGCCGCCTGCTGTTCGATGGGACCGCCGGGTTGCTCGGCCCCGCCGGGCGGGGCCTTCCCGAGATCGTGCGATTCCTTGTCATGGCCTCGCTGGGGTTCGAGGCGGCCGCCCTCCTGGCCATCGTCGGCCTCGTCGTGATGGGGCGTTCCGGCGGTTCGGTGGGCGGCGCCGTCCTGGGCATGCTCGTCACGGGCCTGGCCTTGGCCGGCGTGGCGCTCGCTCTCCCGCCGGACCAGACGGCCGGGATCATCGCGCTCGTGTCGCCGGTCGTCGCTTGCTTCTGCTCCACACTCGGCGCCGCATGGCGCGAAGTCGTCCCCTCCCGCGAGCCGGCGTCCTCCTGAGGGCCGTCTCCTCCGCTATTGTGTGACGGTACGGTGCGGTGTCGGCGAGGAGGCACGATGTCGGGGACGGTCGGTCGGCTGCACGTGATCGCGGGCTGCATGAGCAGCGGCAAGACCGGCGAGCTCATCCGGTTGCTTTCGAGGCACGCGGTGACCGGCGACTCGATCGTGATCTACAAGCACGTCGTCGACTCGCGCGACGGGAGAATGGCGCGCTCCCGCCTCGGGACCGAGATGGAGGCGCTCGTCGTGGCCGAGGCGCGCTGCATCGACGGCGAGACGTGCCATGTCGTCGCCATCGAGGAAGGCCAGTTCTTCGGCGAGGAGCTGGTGGGAGTGGTGCGGCGCCTGCTGCGCGACGGCCACATGGTCTATGTCACGGGCCTGAACCAGGACTTCCGGGGCGAGCCGTTCGGGGTCATGCCCACGCTGATGGCGCTCGCGGACGAGGTCTCGCTGCTCACCGCGATCTGCCAGAAGTGTCACGGGGTCGGGACGCGCACACAGCGCATCATCGACGGGTCGCCTGCGCCGTGGGACTCGCCGCTCATCCTCGTCGGGGGTGCGGACTGCTACGAAGCGCGCTGCCCCGACTGTCACGAAGTCCCGGGGCGGCCGCAGGGCTGAGCCCTTCACCGGTTATCCCGCCACCCGTGCGGGGCAGACACCTCTCGATAGGCGCAGGCCGCGCAGGTGGCCTTGGCGCGCCGGTCGGGCCGCGCCCAACCTCCCGGCAGCGACCGGCACAGCCGCGGCGCGCACAAGGAGCAGGGCGGTGAACCTCTTCGCCAAGAAGCACGACCCGCGCCGCAACTCGGGCCTCGAGACCGTGGGGATCATCACGCGCCTTCCCAGCACTTTCGACTTCGACGCGGTGCGCGATGGGTCCGCCACCACGGTGGTGGCGGGCATCCGCTGCGGCGAGTGCGACGGCGAGTGGGATGACGCCTTCCCGCCGAGCGGCAAGAAGGAATCCGTGTGCCCGCACTGCGGGGCGCTGAACCGCGTCCACAGCGAGTGGATGATCGTCTGACGCTCTGCCGCGGAGCGGGGGTGGTGTTCCGCGTGGTTCCTGCTCTGCCGTATCATAGTCTGACGGCCGGGGCGGAGAGTCTGCTGCGTCTCGTCCGAATGTGCCACGTCGAGGCGCGACGGGGGTCCGATGCTCAGGGTCTTCCGAGGACTGCGCGGCCGGTTGCTCGCGATCATGCTGCTGGCGCTCCTGCCGGCCACCGTCCTGCTCGTCATCTACGCGACCGGACAGAACCGGATCTCCGAGCAGCGTGCCCGCGAGGACGTCCAGCGTCTCGTCGAGGCGGACTCGCGGTCGGTGCAGGACCTCATCACCGAAGCGCGAGCGAGCCTGGTGGCCTACTCGGCTTCGCAGGCTGTCCAGCGGCAGGACTGGAAGACCGCTCAAGCCACGGCCGAACGCATCAAGAGCCAGCAATCCGAGTATCTCAACATCGGCGTCGCCGCGCCGGACGGACGTCTGTTGGTCTCGGCTCTCCCGACGTCCGGGACCGTCAACATCGGCGATCGCTCCTACATCAGGCGCGCGGTGCAGTACCGGCGGTTCGCGGTCGGTGACTACGAGGTCGGGCGGGTCTCGGGTCTTCCGTCGATCAACGTGGCTCTTCCCGTCCTCGACAAGTCGGGGGCGGTTCGCAGCATCGTCTACGCGTCCCTCGGCGTCGAACCCATCAGGGCCCGGATGGCCGCGGCTCCGACCCCTTCGTCGTTCCGCGAGTACCTGGTCGACGCGAGCGGCCAGGTACTCGTCCGCGAGCCCGACCCGGACGGTGCGGCAGGCAGTTCGCTCGCGAGTACACCACTGATGGTCGCCATGCAGAGCAATTCGCGCGGGATCGTCACCTCGCGGGGCGCGGATGGCGCGATGCTGGAGTACGCGTACATGCCCGTGTTCCAGGAGCCCGGCGGCGGCCTCTATCTCGCGATCGGCTTCTCGCCGAGCAAGCTGTTCGCTCCTGAGGCCGGCATCTTCGCCATGACGCTCGGCGGGTTCGGCCTTGTGGCGCTGGCGGCGCTCGCCGCTTCCTGGATCGCCGGGACGAGGTGGGTCTATCGCCCGACCCGGAAGTTGCGGGAGGCCGCCACCCAGATCGGCCGGGGCAGACTGTCCGCGCGCGCGAACCTGCGCTCCAGCACCGACGAGTTCGCCGATCTGGGGCGGCAGTTCGACGCGATGGCGGAGACCATCGAACGGCGTGTCGCGTTGAGCCAGGCGCTTGCGGTTGTCAACCGCCTTGCGCACTCGACGCTCGAGTTCGACGAGGTCATGCAGCGGATCATCTCCGTGACGTGTGACGCCGTGGGCGCTGAGACGGCGGCACTCGTCATGAGAGAGCAGGGCCAGTGGTGCACGAAGTACAGCTACAACTTCCCGCAGGACATCATCGGTGCGGTCCTCACGGACGAACAGGCGCCCCATGCGGCGATGGCGCTGAAGTCGGGTCATCCTGTGGCGATCGACGACGCGTACGAGGACCCGCGTATCAACAACGAGGCGATGAGAGGGTACGGCATCCGCTCGGTGCTCACGATGCCGTTGATCGTCCAGGACGAGGTCATCGGCGTGGTGTTCATGAACCACCACACCCGCCCCGTCGCGTTCGACCGGGAGCAGGTCGAATTCGCGGAGAGCGTCGCGGCGACGGTGGCACTGGCGCTGCACAACGCGCGCCTGTACCAGGCAGAGCACCGGATCGCCGAGGCGCTGCAGCAGTCGTTGCTCGCGCTCCCGGTGACGCTCCCGCATCTGCGATTCGCTCACGTCTACCGCTCGGCGGCGGAGGCCGCGCGCGTCGGGGGCGACTTCTACGACCTGTTCCAGATCGAGGGCGACCTGGTCGGAGTGACGATCGGGGATGTGTCGGGCAAGGGCCTTGATGCCGCCGTGCTCACGTCCATCGTGAAGAACACCGTCAGGGCGCAAGCGATGGACGCCGACAAGACGCCCGCGCAGGTGATGGCCGTCGCCAACAAGGTCCTGTTCCGCGAGTCCGAGCCCGAGATGTTCGCGACGGTGTTCTTCGGGGTCCTCGACACCGCGACCGGCCGGCTCGTGTACTGCAACGCCGGCCATCCGACCGTGGCCCTGGGGCGGCCCGGGACCCCGATGAAGGCGCTGCGCTCGAACTCGACGCTCGTGGGAGCGTTCCCCGATGTCGCGTTCGTCGACTCGGTTGCGACGATGGGCCGCGACGATCTGCTGTTCCTCTATACGGATGGGCTCACCGAAGCGCGTGGCGACGGCGGGATGTTCGGTACGCAGCGGGTGTTCTCGCTACTGGAGGAACTGGAGAGCGGCGACCCGTGGATCGCTGCAGCGCGCGTCGTCCAGGCGGCCGGCGATTTCGCGGGTGGGCACCTCTCCGACGACCTCGCCATACTCGCGGTGGAGTTGACCGATCGCTAGGAGGCTGACGTGCGCGTATCGGCGTTGTGCGGATCGCTCAGGAAGGGCAGCTACAGCCAAGCGCTGCTCACACCGCCATCGAGCGCGCGTCCGGCCACGGGCTCGAGATCGTGCAGGCGTCCATCGAGGGGTTCCCGATGTTCAACCAGGATGTCGAGGCCGATCCGTTTCCCGGAGTGGTCGCGGCGAAGGAGACCATCCAGTCGTCGCAGTGCCTGCTGCTGGTCACGCCCGAGCACAACTACGGCGTGCCCGGCGTGCTGAAGAACGCCGTCGACTGGCTGTCGCGTCCCTTCGGCGACCCGACGCTCCGCGGCCGGCCGCTTGCGCTCGCGGGCGCCAGCACGGGCTACATGGGCACGATGCGTGCGCAGCTTGCCTGGCGTCAGATGTGGCACTTCTTCCGCGCGCCCGTCTTCAGCGACGCCGAGCTCACGGTCTCGTTCGCCGCGTCGAGGTTCACCGACGGCAGACTGACCGACGAGGAGATGCTCGCCCAGCTCGACCGGTACCTCGACGCCCTGCACGCCTGGTTGGAGCGCTGCGACTGACGCCCGGATGCCCGGCATCGCGAACCTAGGGCCGCAGCAGTACCTTCATCATGCCCGGCCGGGCCGCGGCCTCCATCGCCTCGACCGCCTGCTCGAGCGGGTAGCGCGCCGCGATCAGCGGCAACGGGTCGATCTCGCCGCGCTCCAGCAGACGCAAGGCCGGTGCGAAGGGTCCGCAACGCGAGCCGACGATGGTGATCTCGTCGACGACGAAGGGCGCCAGCGCCAGCGTGACCTCGCCACGGTAGGTCGATTTGAGCACCAGCGTCCCGCGCGGGCGCAGGGCGCGCGCCGCGAGGTCGAAGCCGGAAGGCGATCCGGTGGCCTCGACGACGATGTCCCAGCGACGGGCCTCGACCTCTTCGGCGTCGACGGTCGCGATCCCGCGAGCCTCGAGCAGCGCCTTCTGCCGGTCGTGCTTGGCGACGACCTTCAGACGCGCGCCCGTGAGCGCCAGCACCTGCGCGACCAGCTGGCCCAGCCGTCCGGCCCCGACCAAGAGGACGCGGTCGGTCGGCAGGACATGGACCTGCTGGAGGATCTCGACTGCGGCGGCGATGGGCTCGGTGAACACCGCGGCGTCGTCGGAGACGGAGTCGGGCACCCGGTGCAGGTTCCTGAGGGGGAGCCGCAGGTACTCGGCGTGCGCGCCGTGGCGGTCCGTGATGCCGAGCACGGTCCGGTTCTCGCAATGCGTGGGTCGTCCCGCGCGGCACGCCTCGCAGACGCCACAGTCCGCGTTGATCTCGCCCACGACGCGGGCGCCGATCCACGCCGGGTCGGGGGACTCGACCACGTCGCCGACGAACTCATGACCGATGATGCCGGTGAAGGGGTAGTAGCCCCTCGCCAACTCCAGGTCGGTCCCGCAGATGCCGGACACTCTGACGCGGACGAGTGCCTCGTCCCCGGCTTCGGGGACGAGGCACTCGCGCACGGACAGTGCGCGCTCTTCGAGCCAGAGCGCCTTCATGCGGTCAGACTACCTCGCTGAGGTCGTGATCTTCGCGGACGTCGCGCCGACGTTGAACCGGTCACCGCCGTAGACGGCGCGCACCCTGCGATCGCCCCATCGCGGGATCCAGTCGACCGTCGCGACGGCGTA
>PKWR01000190.1:5304-8101 GCA_003133285.1 Coriobacteriia bacterium | reverse complement strand
CGGACGTGGTCGAGGCGATGGCATATCACAGGCCGTACCGCCCTGCGCTGGGAACGGACGCCGCCATCGCAGAGATCACACGCCATCCCGAGTTGTATGACCCCGAGGTGTCCGCGGCGTGCGTGGACCTCTTCGAGGCGGGATTGCTCCCCTTCTAGCCCTCATTCGCGCTTGTTCCCACAGGCAACTGCGGCCCTCCCCGTTTCGGGAAAGGGCCGCAGTCAGATCCAAGTGGTGTCCAAGGGGGGCTTGAAGCCCTCACTGACTTCAGTCGAGACGCGACGCCACCAGGTCGGCCATCTCGCGCAGCTTCTGCATCGTGACGACTCGCTTTCCATCGGCACCGATCTTGAGCGTGGTGAGC
Organism: Coriobacteriia bacterium; assembly: GCA_003133285.1. Lineage (GTDB taxonomy): Bacteria > Actinomycetota > Coriobacteriia > Anaerosomatales > PALSA-660 > PALSA-660. The sequence goes on along the minus strand of PKWR01000190.1, from coordinate 7,737 downwards.
CGAACTGCGCGCGTGCCCTTTCGGAAGCCGAGCATGATGGGCTCGTCATCGCCTGCGGGCCCGTTGTACGCGGCATCTCCGAGATCGCTCACGATCGACTTGACCGCCGTTCTCCCTCCGGCCCACTCGGCGAAGTCGGTCAAGCCACCGAACTCGATCAACACAAGGGCGTCAAAGTGCGGGGCGACGATCTTGAAATCCCCTGCACATCCCGATGTGTCCGACGAACTCGCCGGATTCCCAGAACCTCAAAGTGCTGGGGAGAAGACAACATCGTCCCGTCCGACGATCTTCTTGATGTCCGCGATCCCGATGAGCTGGCCCACGCTCGGGCCGGTCGCCACGGTGCTCGTGTCCACATTCGTGAGCGCCGCGAACTGCTGGGCGCTCGACGCCTGCGGCGTGGCCTGAGTCGCGCCGTCACCGCTCGCCTGCGCGGACGACGAGCAGGCACACAGCAGGGCCACCAGCATGAGAATCGGTACGGACGAAGCATGTATCAACCTTAGGCGCATCAGACTCACCCCTCCGATCGAACCGGCACAGACTCACGAGCGATCAGATACCAGACGTCCACCCGATCAGATTCTCTCTCCGCATCTCTAAGGAATCGCTAAGGGCGCTCCGCCGACCCGACAACGAAAGCGGCTCCCCTCTTGCGAGGAGAGCCGCTCATTCATTCCTGGTGTCCGAGGGGGGACTTGAACCCCCATGAGGTTGCCCTCACTAGGCCCTCAACCTAGCGCGTCTGCCATTCCGCCACTCGGACGTACTCGCACCCCGTGAGGCGCGGATTCGGAGTATAGCAACCACTCCGCCGACCGCCAACCCCTGCATTCGTGAGCAGGGCCGGCCTTACGACTTCGCGGCCTTCTTGGCCATCATCGCCTGGTACGGAGAGCGCGGCTTATCACCGATGATCGTGGTCACGGCCTTGTCCAGCGGGATCGGGTACGGCGCCGCGAAGTGGCACGCGACACGGTGGCCGGGACGCACCTCGCGAAGCTCGGGCTGGCTCTCGGCACAGATCGGGAACTGCGCGATCGGGCAGCGCGTATGGAAGCGGCAACCGCTCGGAGGATCGACCGGGCTGGGAGGATCGCCCGCGAGCAGGATGCGCTCGCGCGTGCGCTGGACCTCCGGGTCCGGAACAGGAACGGCCGAGAGCAGGGCCTGCGAGTAGGGATGGTGCGGCGCCTCGTACAGGCTGCGCCAATCGCTGATCTCGACGATCTGGCCCAGGTACATGACCGCCACGCGGTCGGAGATGTGCTGCACGACCGAGAGATCGTGCGCGATGAACAGATAGGTGAGATCGAACTCGTCCTGCAGCTTGTCGAGCAGGTTGAGGACCTGCGCCTGGATCGACACGTCGAGCGCAGAGACCGGCTCATCGCACACGATCAGCTTCGGCTGCAGCGCCAGAGCGCGGGCGATGCCGATGCGCTGCCGCTGTCCACCCGAGAACTCGTGCGGGTAGCGGTTGATATGCTCCGGGTTGAGACCGACGATCTCGAGCAGGTCCTTGGCGCGTGTGGTGCGCGACGCGGCGTTGCCCACGTTGTGGACGAGCAGCGGCTCGCCGATGATCTCGCCGATTGTGAAGCGGGGGTTCAGACTCGCGTACGGGTCCTGGAAGATGATCTGCACGTCGCGACGGAACGCTTTGAGATCCGGTCCCTTGAGGGAACGGACGTCACGACCGTCGAATGACACGCTGCCGGCGGTCGGCTCGATGAGCCGCATGATGCAGCGGCCGGTCGTCGACTTGCCGCAGCCGGACTCCCCTACCAGACCGAGGGTCTCGCCCTTCTCCAGGTCGAACGTGACGCCGTCGACCGCCTTGACCTGGCCGACCTCGCGCATGAGCAGGCCCTTGCGGACCGGGAAGTGCTTCACGAGTCCCTGAACGTCGAGGAGCTTCATCTACGCAATCACCCCCGCGTTCTCAACCAGTCGCCGGACGAAGGCGGGATCTCCGGCGAAGTGGCAGGCGGTGCCGTGGGTACCCTCCACGATGCGGTACCCCGGGACCTCGTCGGTGCAGCGCTGCTTCGCGTACGGGCACCGGGGATGGAAAGCGCAGCCCGACGGCACGTCGATAAGGCTGGGCGGCTGTCCCTTGATGGGATTCAACGCGGTCTTCTCCACGAGGCTATGGGTCGGGATCGAGTCCATGAGCCCCCACGTGTACGGGTGCAGCGGCTTGTAGAAGATCTCGTCGGTCGTGCCGTACTCGACCGGGCGGCCGGCGTACATCACCAGGATGCGGTCGGCCATGTCGGCGACGACGCCCAGGTCGTGCGTGATCATGATGATCGCGGACCCGGTGCGCTTCTGCAGCTCCTGCATCAACTCGATGATCTGTGCCTGGATCGTCACGTCGAGCGCCGTGGTCGGCTCGTCGGCGATGAGCACGTCCGGATCGCACGC
>PKWR01000190.1:0-5220 GCA_003133285.1 Coriobacteriia bacterium | reverse complement strand
GCGATCTGGCGCCCGATCTTGTACACGGGGTTGAGTGAGGTCATCGGGTCCTGGAAGATCATCGCGATCTCGTTGCCGCGGATCTTGCGGATCTCTTCTTCCTTCATGGTGATGAGCGAGCGGCCCTTGAACTTGGCATCGCCGGCCTCCACCTTGCCCGGAGGCATGGGGGTGAGTCGCATCATCGTCAGCGCCGTGACCGACTTGCCCGAACCGGACTCGCCCACGACTCCGAGGGTCTCGCCCTTGTCGAGCACGAACGACACGCCGTCGACGGCCTTGACCACGCCGTCACGCGTGTAGAAGTACATCTTGAGGCCGGAGACCTCCAGCAGGTGATCGCCCATGCGTTAGTCCTTCATCTTGACGTCGAGGGCGTCGCGCAGTCCGTCGCCGAGCAACGTGAACGCGAGCACGGTGAGGATGATGGCGAGGCCCGGCCAGAAGACGAGGCCCGGGTGGTTGCTGATGAGGTAGTTGCGGCCGTCGTTGATCATGCGGCCCCAGGAGATCTCGGGAGGCTGGACCCCGAGTCCGAGGAACGACAGCGCCGCCTCGGTCAGGATCGTTCCGCCGACGGACATCGTCGCGTACACGATGATCGGGGCGATGGCGTTCGGCATGATGTGCCGGAACATCAGCCTCGAGTCGGATGCGCCGACGGCGCGACCGGCGTCCACGTAGTCGTTCTGCTTCACCGAGAGCACCGAGCTGCGGAACAGTCGGGCGAAGCTCGGCCAGCCGAGCAGGCCGATCGAGATGATGACGGGGCCGATACCGCGCGCCGACGATGGCAGCATCGCCAGGATCAGCACACAGAACAGGATATAGGGGAAGGCGAGGAACACGTCCGTTATTCGCATGATCAACGCGTCGACCATGCCCCCGTAGAACCCTGATAGCGCCCCGAGCAGCAGACCGATGATCACCGAGATCGCGACGGCGGCGACGCCGACGGTCATCGACGCACGGGCTCCGTAGATCAGCCGCCCGAGGATGTCGCGGCCGAGGTCGTCGGTCCCGAGCGGGTGCGAAAGGGTCGGGTTCTTCAGCTGGTTCACCATCACGGTGGACGAGTCGATCGCGCGCGGGTCGCCGAGCAGACGCGGGACCCACAGGTCCGCGGTGATGGCCGACACGATGACGAGGATCAGCCATACGAGCGCGATCAGTGATAGGCGGTTCTTGCGCAGGCGCCTCCACGCATCGCCCCACAGCGTGCGGCTCTGCTCGTCGTGGACGTGCGCCTCAGCGTCCGTCATGGGCGGCGTCGCCGGCATGCCGCTGTGAGAGTCCGTGATCCCGTGGTCTTCCTTGCGATCTTCCTCGCGGTCGTACTCGCTCATGCTCACTCCTCCAGCCCGCCGTAACGGATCCTCGGGTCGAGGAAGGCATACGAAACGTCGACCAGCAGGTTGACGACCATCACGACCAGCAGGATGAGCGTCACACCTCCGAACACGATCGCGAAGTCACGGCCGACGATGGCCTTGAAGATCGCATAGCCGATACCGGGAAGGTTGAAGACCGTCTCGGTCAGGATCGCGCCGGCGAGCATGGCGCCGAGGTCCAGTCCGATATACGTGACGACCGGGATCATGGCGTTCTTGATCGCATGGGACCACAGGACCTGGCTGTCCGACAGGCCCTTGGCGTGCGCCGTGCGGATGTAGTCCTGGTTGTTCACCTCGAGCAGCTGGCTGCGCATGATGCGGGCCGCGTACGCGGTCGAGACGCTGGCCAGCGTGATCGCAGGCAGGATGTAGTAGACGTAGGCCGGGAACGGGGCCGTTGACCCGCCCTCGAACAGCACGGGCAGATAGAAGGCCCCGTGCGTGAGGTCCTGCATCCAGATGCCGAACACGTACTGCAGCATCAGACCCAGCCAGAAGACCGGGACCGACACCAGGATGGACGTCCCCAGCGTGACGAGGATGTCCCAGATCGAGTAGCGCTTGACGGCCGACACGATACCCGCGCCGATGCCGATTATGATCTCGAGGAAGATGGCGCAGAAGGCGAGCCGCATCGTGTACGGATACGCCTCGCTCAGGATGGTGAGCACGGGCCGACCGTTGTAGAGGGAGACTCCCAGGTCGGGCGGATCGAACTCGAACGCCAGGGTGCCGATAGCGAACCGACCGAGCTGCCCGCGTAGGACCGGCACACCCTCGCGGACATCGTAGGACACGGCCCCCGCTGCGGGCACGGAGCCGCTGATCTTCGGGATGATCAGCGCAACAGAGCCGTCGAGGACGCGAACACTCGGCGAGGTGGACGGCGACGCCGGGGTCGAACCATCGTAGTAGGTGGCATGTATCGGTGAGAGCGACGACAGGTAGTCGCCGTACTGTATGTACCAGGCACGGTCCAATCCGAGTTGGTGGCGGATCTTCGCCTTGAGGACGGGCGACATCGTCTTCTCACCCGCGCGGAGCTGCACCGCATCGGCGCCCGGGAGATAGGTGGCGATCAGGAAGAGGATCAGCGTCACCCCGAGGAACACCGGGATGAACTGGATCACCCTTCGCACGATGTACTGGAACATACGGAACCTTCACAGTCGTCTGGGCTGTTCACGAAGGGTGGCAGGACGCTGATGGGCGTCCTGCCACCCCCTTACGTGACGTTCACATCCGAGATTCGCGCGTGTCCGTTGCTAGTCGACCCAGACCGTGGCGAAGTCTCCGAGGCCCGAAGCGTCCCACGTGAAGTCGTGGAGGCGCGCGGAGCCAACGCGGGTGTGCTTGTAGAACATGAGCGGTGCAACAGGGTTGTCAGCCTGGACGGTCTTGTTGATCGCCTGGTAGGCCGAGATACGAGCGGCGGTGTCGACGATCTTGCGAGCGTCGTCCAGGGCCTTGTCGACAGCCGGGTTGGCGTACTTCGACTTGTTGTCGCCCGCCTTCGACTGGAACAGCGGGAACAGGAAGTTGTCGGCGATCGGGTAGTCCGCGATCCAGCCGAGACGGCCGATCTGGAACTTGCCGGCATCGAGCTGCTTCAGGTACACGGGGAACTCGGCGGAGTCGAACGTGGCCTTGATGCCGAGCTTGGCCAGGTCGGACTGCACGAGTTCCATGATCTTCTCATGGCCGGCGCCGCTGTTGAACGACAGCTTGATGGCCGGGATGCCCTTGCCACCGGGGAATCCGGCGTCGGTCAGGACCTTCTGAGCACCCGCGAGGTCGTACTTCGCGTCGGCCCAGGCGCCCTTCTCGTACCCAGCGATGCCCGGCGGGATGATGTTGTCGGCCGGGTCACGCGTGCCTTCGAAGACGACGTCGCAGATGGCCTGGCGGTTGATGCCCAGGGAGACTGCCTTGCGGATCGCCGGGTTCTTGAAGGTCGGGTCCGTCATGTTGAAGATCAGGTAGTAGGTGGCGTTCTCGGCGCCCAGGACGACCTGCTTGCCCGGGTTGACCGTGTAGCCGTTGTCCGAGGTGCCGTACTTGGCCTGGGCGGCCTTGATCTGGCCCGCGCCGATCGGCGAGAAGTCCAGGTTACCCGCGACGAAGTCCGTGTAGGCAGCCTCGGTGTCCTTGTAGATCTTGAAGTCGATGCCAGCCAGGTACGGCTTGGTGCCGTAGTAGTTGGAGTTGGCCTTCACCTTGATGTACTGGTTGTGGCTCCAGGGCTCCGCCATCATGAACGGGCCGTTGCCGACCGGCATGTCGCCGAAGGCGACCTTCGTGCCGTTGAAGTCGACGCCACCCTCGACGAGGGCCTGCGGGACCGGCGCCAGCGCCGGGTGGGCGCAGACGATCGGGAAGTCGGCGAACGCCTTCGACAGCGTGACCTCGAAGGTGTAGTCGTCGACGGCCTTGACGCCCGTCAGCACCTTGGTCTTGCCGGCGAACAGGTCGTCGTAGCCCTTAACGAAGGCCAGGTGGTAGCTGATGATCGAAGGATCGGCCTTCTTGGTCAGCGTGTTGGCCGTGGTCTGGTCGACGATGCGGGTCCACGCGTAGACGAAGTCCTTCGCGGTGACCGGCGTGCCGTCAGCGAACTTGCCGTTCTTGTTCAGCTTGAACGTGAACACCGTGGCGTCCGCGTTGGCCGTCCATGAGTCAGCAGCCGCAGGGACGAGCTTGGTCGGGTCCAGCGGGTCGACGCGGGTCAGGCTGTCGAACAGAGACTGCTCGACTTCCGTGCCCTCGGACTCCTGGGTGTTGTACGGATCGATGTACGCAGGCTCGCCGATGTAGAACGACATCGTGCCGCCGGACTTCGGCGTGCCAGCTGCCCCGGTGCCCGGGGTCGTCGTGGTCTTCGCGGGTGCGCATCCGGACAGAACGCCCAGGGCGAGCACGCATGCGGCCATGACGACCACCGTAGTGCGGAAACGATTCCTCATAATGCGAAAGCCCCCTTCCAGCATTGACGACAAGAACAACCGAACCCCTCACGCGTGCCGATCGCTTGTTCATCCCTCCCCGGCGACGACAGAGACCGGGCCCCGCGCTTGCGGGAGGAGCCGGCCCACCGACTTGCGACGACCATATAGCATGTATGAGTGTCCCCCTTCGGAGCGCGCCGGCGCAAGTGCGGAAGCACACTGACGCGATGCGCGAACCGAATGGAGTTGCCGGCCAGCGGAAACGGAATGCGTGGCGGCGTCAGACTGCCGTACGCCACCGGATATCGGCGGCAAAGTATGCACAGTCCCTAGATGGGACGGTAGAACATCATGAGGAGCACCGAAGTCAGGGCCCAGCTCACCGCAAGCCCGATGGTGATCCGGTCGAGGTTCTTCTCGATGATGCTCGTACCGCCGCCGGCGGAGGACATCCCGCCGAACATCGACGACAGCCCGGTGCCCTTGCCCGAGTGCAGCAGCACGAAGATGACCAGGCCGATCGCGAGCAGAACGTGCACCGCGATGAGCAGATAGATGAGCGCGTCCACGCAGACTCCCTTGTATAGACAACCATCCGCGCCGTCTGGCGCACGACTGAGTGAGTATAGCCGCATGCCCCTGCAGGCTCAACACGCGGACACCGGCTAGCGTTCGAGCAGACTCGCTCCCGTCCACACGCCGGGAGCCTTCAGCCCGACGAGATCGAGCAGTGTGGGGGCCACGTCGGCCAGTTTGCCTCCGGCACGCACGCCTCGCACGCCATCGGCGACCACGATCAAGGGGACGGGGTCGGCGGTGTGCGCCGTGAAGGGGCCTCCGTCGTCCGCCACCATGCGCTCGGCGTTGCCGTGGTCGGCGGT
>PKWR01000191.1:11289-19573 GCA_003133285.1 Coriobacteriia bacterium | reverse complement strand
CCGCCCTCGAGCAGGTCCTCACGATGGGAGAGTTCCCTGATGGTCGTCATGGTCGCTCCCCTCTACCGGGCGCCGAGGTAGACGAGCCCGGAGGGGGCCGCCGTCCCTGACGCGATGTCCGACAGGTCCGCGAAGACGCGGTCGATGAGCTCGATCTTCACGTCGGCTCCGCCGAGGCCGTAGATGTAGTCCACGACGGGCACGCGCGTGTCGAGGTCGTACAGGGCGCTGCGCACCTCGAGGAAGAGGGGGCCGCCCTCCGCACCGAAGCTCTCGGAGCGATCCATGACGGCGACTGCCTTGACGCCCTTGAGCGCGGCTGCGAGCTCCACATAGGGGAACGGCCGGAAGCAGCGGACCTTCACGACGCCGACCTTCTTGCCCTCGGCGCGCAGACCGCGGGCGACGTGGCGCGCGTTGCCGGCGGTCGAGCCGATGACCACGATCGCGGTCTCGGCGTCCTCCATGCCCCAGGTCTCGACCATCCCGAACGGGCGTCCGCACACAGCGGACCACTCCGCAGCGACAGCCTTCACGACGTCGCGCGACCGCTCGATGGCCATGCGCTGCGAGTTCTTGAACTCGAAGTACGGGCCACCCAGGCCGGCGAAGCTGCCGTGCGTGACCGGGTGCTCGACGTCGAGCAACGCGTTCTCCGGCACGTAGTCGCCGACGAAGGCCTTCACCGTCTCATCGTCCATGATCTGCGCACGGTCGATGGAGTGAGTGGTGATGAAACCGTCGAGGCACGTGAGCACCGGGAGCAACACGTCCGGGTGTTCGGCGATGCGCACCGACATGATCGTGTTGTCGTACGCCTCCTGTGCGGTCTCCGCGAACAGGATGATCCACCCGGTGTCACGTGCGCCCATGATGTCCGAGTGGTCGCAGTGGATGTTGATCGGGGCGGACAGCGCACGGTTGGCGTTGGCCATCACGATCGGCAGGCGCATGCCGGCTGCGACGTGGAGTTCCTCCCACATGTATGCGAGACCCTGCGAGGAGGTCGCGGTCATGACGCGCGCNNACCGTCACGTACTCGGTGTGGACGCGGCCGTTGGCCACGTACTTCGCGAACTCCTCGACGATGGTCGTCTGAGGAGTGATCGGGTACGCCGCCATCATGTCGGGGGCGCACTGGCGCATCGCCTCGGCCACCAGCACGTTGCCGGTCACCGCTATCGTCTTCTGGGTCGCCATCGGCTACCTCACCTCCGGCAGTTCGCAGCCTTCGGGCACCATCTCTATCGCGCCGGCGGGGCACACCTTCGCGCACACGCCGCAGCCCTTGCAGTGGTTCAGGTTGAAGTCCGTGACCTTCTCGTCCGCGACGTTCACCGCGCTGTCGGGACAGTAGATCCAGCAGAACAGGCACTGCGTGCACTTCGCGTCGTCGCGGCACGGGCGCTGACTGCGCCATCCGCCGGTCACGTAGTCACGCGAGTTGCCCGAGTCCGGGATGACCGCTCCGCGAGGGAACTCGTCCGACTTCCACTCGTCGATCTTCGAGATGTCCCAGGTCACGAGGCCTGCACCTCCTCGTAGGCACGGGTCACGGCGGCGATGTTCGCGGCGATGACCTCCTGACTGAACTTCTTGCCGAACGTCTTCGCGAGATGCTGCGAGATCTGCTCCAACGTGAAGAGCCCGGTCAGCTTGGCGAGCGCGCCGATCATGGGCGTGTTGGGCATGTCGCGCTTCAGCGTGTCGAGCGAGATTCCCGTGGCGTCGACCGTCGCGACCGTGCCGTGCGGGATGCCGAGCGCCTTGCGGACCGCGGCGGGAGGGCTGCACGTGTTCACGATGATGATGCCGTCGTCGGTCAGCCCGCTGGCGACGTCCACGATCGGGAGCAGCGTCTCGTCGAGTACCACGATGACGCCGGGGAACTCGATGTTGTTGTGGATCTCTATCGGGTCCTCGCTGATGCGCGTGAACGCCTGGATCGGCGCCCCCATGCGCTCCGGCCCGTACTCCGGCATCGCCTGGATGTAGCGGTCGAGCTCGAGAGCGGTCTCGGCGACGAGTTTGGCTGCCGTGACGGCTCCCTGGCCCGCGCGCGCATGCCAACGGATCTCCGTCAGCTGCTGCTGCAGCATGCCAGCCCCTTTCGATCGGTCACTGGTCCCTGTCCGGCCTCACGGCGCGCAACGCGCTCGAACCCCGCGTCCGCGGGGCGCTTCATGAGTGCCCGCCACGATACCCGCGTGCGCGGGTGCGTGCGGGCGTGCGGATGAGCGGTAGCGGCGAACGCGCTCGAAGCGTCGGTGAACGGCGCACAAGAACTGGAAATCACGCCTCTCGAAAGGGGTCCGGCGAAGCGTTTCCGGACGCGAGGACGCCGCCCCCGCGCCAGGGAGACGGGCGCGGGAGGCGGCGTCGGAGGAAGGGCTGGCCGATCCGCTATCCGAAGGAGCCGCTGATGTACTCGGCGGTCTCGGACCGCGCCGGCGCCTCGAAGACCTGGAGGGCGTCGCCCATCTCGACGAGCCTGCCCATCAGGAAGAAGGCGACCTTGTCCGAGATGCGCTTGGCCTGCGCCATGTTGTGCGTGACGATGACGATCGAGTAGTCGGTCGACAGCTCGAGCAGCAGCTCCTCGATCCGGGCCGTGGAGATCGGGTCGAGCGACGCGCACGGCTCGTCCAGCATGATCACCGCGGGCTTTACCGCGAGCGCGCGGGCGATGCACAGCCGCTGCTGCTGCCCGCCCGAGAGCGCGAGCGCCGACCCCTTCAGTCCGTCCTTGACCTCCTGCCACAGGCTGGCCTGCCTCAGCGCCCGCTCCACGATGCCGTCCATCGTCGAGCGGGCGATGCGCCCCTCGTGCTCCCCCACCGCGAGCGCGATGTTGTCGTAGACCGACATGGGGAACGGGTTCGGCTGTTGGAAGACCATGCCGACGGCGCGGCGCAGCGCGGTGATGTCGACGCCCTTGCCCCGGATGTCCTGCCCCGCGAGCATGATCTTCCCGCGCGAATGGAACGACGGGATCTCGTCGTTCATACGGTTGAGGCAGCGCAGCGCGGTCGACTTCCCGCAGCCCGAGGGGCCGATGAAGGCGGTGATGCGCTTCTCCGGCAGCTCGAGCGAGACGTCGTGCAGGACCCGCTTCGAGCCGTAGCTCACGTCGAGCGCGCGGACCTCGAAGATGGCCGGCGCGACGCCGTCGCGCACGCGCGGGGCGGACGACGAGAGCATCCCCTCCAGCAGCGAGAAGGTGTCACGCGGGTCCGCTGTCATGAAGGTATCGCTCACGGGGACGTCCTTTCGGATCGCAGAGACGGACGGCCGCGTCCCGGACATCAGGAGCCGGCCTTCGAGCCGCGACGGAACAGCAGCTGCGCGGTGAGGTTGAGGACGAGCACGAGCACGATCAGCACGAGCGCCGCGCCGAACGCCGCGCCCGGCGAGTTGCCGTCGCCCGCGGGCGAGTTGAAGTAGATGAAGGTGGTCAGCGTGGAGCCAGCCCCCCGCAACACGGGGAGCCAGTTGCTGACCCTCCACCAGGCGTCCGAGGCCATCGTCATCGTGCCGCCGAGGGTCAACCACACGATAGCCGTGTCGCCGGCGGCCAGCCCCATGCCGAGCACGACGGCCGTCGCGATCCCGGGGGCGGCCGCGGGCAGCACGACCTTGCGGATCGTGCGCCACTTCGTCATCCCGAGGGCCAGCGCGCCCTGGCGCAGGGACTTCGGGATGCTGCGGATCGCCTCCTCGGCGACCTTGATCACGAACGGCAGGATGTGCACGCCCATGACGATGGAGGCGACCAGGAAGGAGCGGCCGAACGCCATCGAGCCCCCCTCGGTCCCGCTCGACGACAGGAACTTGAAGAAGCCCACGGTGAAGACGGCGAGCCCGAACATGCCGAACACGACGCTCGGAACGCTCGCAAGCGTCTCGAGGCCGATGCGGACGATGCGCGTGATCCACCAGCGCTCGTCCATGTACTCGGCCAGGTAGACCGCCGCGCCGATCGCCACCGGGAGGATGAGCACGATGCTGAAGAGGACCAGGATCGCGGTGCCCACCATCGGGGTACGCACGCCGCCGGCCGATTCCTCGGACAGGCTCGCCACGGGGTCGGAACTCAGGAAGTGCCAGTTGATGGCGTGCCATCCCTGGAACACGAGGTAGCCGATGATGAAGAGGCAGACCGCCGCGACCGCGATCGATGCGGCCCAGCACAGCGCGATGCCGATGCTCGAGCCGATGCGGCGGTTGCCCTGCTTGGTGATGGATTCCACTTCGCCGCTCCTAGAGGTTCCGGTCGCTGACCACGCCCATGCGTCGGCTGAAGAGGCCGAACGCCCAGCGCGCGATCATGCTCAGGGTGATGCTGAAGGCGAGGAGCAGTGTCGCGAGCCCGAACAGGGCCGCCGCGATCGAGGGGACATCCATGGCCTCGCCGCCGTTCTCGACGATCGCCGAGGCCATGCTGCGGATGGGCTCGAGCAACATGTACAGCGGGCCGTGTGCGAAGTTGGGCATGAATGCGATCGCGCCCGCGACCATCGAGATCGCGATCGCCTCGCCGATACCACGGGCCGCCGCGAGCACGAGGCCGGCGATCAGGCCGGGCGCCGCGGTCGGGAGCTGGATGCGCATGATGGTCCGCCAGCGGGTCATGCCGAGCGCGAGGCCGCCGTCGACGTACGACCGCGGGACGGCGCGCAGCGAGTCGGTGGCCACGGTCACGAAGAACGGCAGGATCATGAAGGTCAGCACGACGATCGCCGCCAGCAGGCAGGCGCCGCCGATCGGTATCTCGGTGACGACGTCGCCGGAGTTGCCCGGGACCATGTGGTCGGCGATGAACGTGACGACCACCATGAGCCCGACGAGCCCGAACACGACGGAGGGGATGCCCGCGAGGAGCTGGACGATCGTCTCGAACGGCCGCCTCAGCCAGGCCGGGGCGAGCTCGGCCAGGAAGATCGCGCAGCCGAGCCCCAGCACGAACGATACGAGCAGGGCGCCGAGGGTCGAGAAGGCCGAACCGGCGATGAGCGCCCGGACCCCGAAGAACGCGGAGCCGTTCCACGCGTCCTCGAGCTGGGTGTCCCATCCGCCCGCCGTGATGAAGCGAAGTCCCTCGGCGTGGAAGACCGGCCACGCCTTCTGGACGACGAAGAAGACCAGCAGCGTGACGATCAGCCCCGAGAAGATCGCGGCCGCGCCGAGCAGGTAGGGCATGAACCGGTCGCTGGCGGTGCTCCTCACGCGCTCTTTGAGGTCGATGGCCGTGGGGCCACCGGACAACGGAGCGAGGACCGCGGCTTCTGCGTGGACTGGCATCGTGATGGTTGCTTCCTGGGATCGGCCGGTGTCGGAGCGGCACCGGCGGCCGAACGGCGCATGCGCCGGAGGTGCTGCCACCGTCCTGAGGGACGAGGGCAGCACCTCCCGTGCGCAGTTGCTCCGTCGTGCCTAGTGGAGGGGGAGGTAGTCGGTGTGGGTGTACGCCTGCCCGGTCGAGCTCAGGCACCAGTTGATGAAGGTCTTGGCGTTGCCCGCGGGAGCGCCCTTCGTGATGAAGAAGAGGTCGCGGACGTAGGGGTAGCTGCCGTTGAGCGCGGTGTTCTTCGTCGGGACGACGAAGCCGGCGGTCGCGCCGGGGACGTGCGGCATGTTGAGCGCCTTGACCGAGGTGTTCTTGTACGCCATGGCCAGGTAGCCGATCGCGTAGCGGTCACCGGCGACGGCGGAGCGGACCATGCCGTTGCTGGCCAGGGTGCGCGTGCGGCTGGACTGCTTGGTTCCGCTCATCATGGCCGACTTGAAGTAGGAGTACGTGCCCGAGGAACCGGTGCGGCCGACGAGGTCGATCGAGTGGCTCGGGTAGCTGGAGCTGAGCTGATGCCAGTTCGTGATCTGGCCGCTGAAGATCTTCTTCACCTGGGCCTGGGTGATCTTGTAGAACGCGTTCTTCGGGTTCACGACGATGATGAGGGCGTCACGTGCGACGGGGGTGAAGACCAGGTCGGACGGAGTCGAGCTCGTCTTGACGGCCGAGGACATGCCGATGTCGACGACGCCTGCCTCGGCGTCCGTGACGCCCTTGCCGGAGCCGCCGCCGGCGACCGTGATGGCCCAGCCGTACTTGGCCTTGTAGACCGAGGCCCAGGTCTGGGCGAGCGGCTGGAGCGTAGTGGAACCGTCGATGTGGAGCGTGGTGGCGGCGAATGCCGGCGTGACGGCGGCCACCATGGCGATCGTCGCGACCATGGCGACGATGCGGAGCTTCGCGGAGCGCAGCATGTTGATGTTCCTCCTTCTGAGGTGACTAGCGGTTTGCGTGGACGAACTTGACGGCGGTCTTGGACGCCGCGCCGAACAGGTTGCCGAGGAACTTCGCGGTCACCTTGTAGGTGCCGTTCCTGGTCCCGAGCTTGAGCGTCGAGGTCGCGTAGCCGTCCTGGTCGGTCGTGACGTTGTAGGTCCGCGTCGGCGAACCGGACTTCGAGACCGTGACCTTGATGGTGCCGACACCGCAGTTCGGCGACACGTGGAGCTTGAAGACGGTTCCGGCGTGCTTGATGGTGCCGCTCGTCGCGATCGTGACCTTGGTGACGCCGTTCTTGACGACGTTGACGGTCTCGGTCTCGCTGTAGGTCTTGTCGGGAGTGGTCGATGCGCTCTTGCCGGTGGCGGGATCGACCGGCTTGTACTCGCAGCGGATCTGGGCCGGGAAGGTCAGCGCGGCGGTGCTGAAGTCGGTCAGGCTGACGGTCCCCTCGTAGCCGAGGCGGAAGCCGAACGGCTGCACGGTGTTGGTGTCCTCGAGTGTGATCGACTCGAAGTCCTGGAGCGGCAGCCACTTCTGGACGCCGTCCGAGTCCGTGACGTACGCCTCGAAGGCGAAGACGTCGCCGGGGCGCTCGATCGTCGAGAGGCTGGTCGGCAGCAGGTCGATACCCTGGCCGTAAGCGGCGTAGTAGCCGGTCCCCGCTGAATCACCGAGCTGAAGCGCGACCGTCTGCGGCGACAACGCCGCCATCGCCGGAGCCACGACGGCGCCCAGCAGGAGTGCCGTGACAATGGCGGCGACTGTGGCATTGAACTTCAAACGCATGATGCCTCCTCACACCTTCTCTTCGAATCGGATGTCCAGCTCTTGTGGTCTGTGTTCCGGGCCGGCAACGCGACGTGTGCACGACGGCGGTTGCTGGCTGAGGAAGATGCTAGGGAGTGCGGGGTCGCCGTTGGTTGCACGCGCGGAAGAAGACCGTCAATTCCGCGCGAACGGAAAGCGACAGGAATGTGAACGCCGGGCCGCTGTTCGCGGCCCGGCGTCGGTATGTGCGTTCGGATGTCCCGGCGGCTCGGGGCCGCCGGGGGCGTCACATCTCCCGGCGGGCCTCCAGGGCGCGGCCGAGCGTGACCTCGTCAGCGAACTCGAGGTCACCGCCGACGGGCAGCCCCGACGCGATCCGGGTGACCTTGATGCCGAGCGGCTTGATGAGGCGGGACAGGTAGAGCGCTGTCGTCTCGCCCTCGATGTTCGGGTTGGTGGCGATGACGACCTCGGTCACGGAACCGTCGGCCAGCCGGTCGATCAGCTCGCGGGCGCGGATCTGTTCCGGCCCGATGCCGTCGATCGGCGATATCGCGCCCTGCAGGACGTGGTAGAGGCCGTGGAACTCGCCGGTCCGCTCGATCGCCACGACGTCGCGTGGCTCCTCGACCACACACAGGATCGAAGGGTCGCGCCGCGGCTCGCTGCAGAACTCGCACAGGTCGTCGGCGGCGAAGTTGAAGCACCGCGAGCAGAAGTGGATCTGTCGCTTGACCTCGACGATGGCGTCGGCCAGCCGCTGCGCGGTCGCGTCATCTCCTTTGAGCATGTGGAAGGCGATGCGCTGCGCGGACTTCGGGCCCACGCCCGGGAGCCTTTCGAGCTCCTCGAGCAGGCGTGCGATGGGTTCGGCGTAGTACGACATCGGCCCTAGAACCCGAGGCCGCCGGGCAGGCCGAGGCCGCCCATGACGCGGGACATCTTCGTGTTGGCCAGCTCCTGCGCCTCGCGCAGGGCCTCGTTGACGGCGGCGACCACCATGTCCTGCAGCATCTCGACGTCGTCGGGGTCGACCGCGCGCGGGTCGATGACGACGTTGGTGACGGTCAGGCCACCCGTGATGGAGACCTTCACGGCTCCCCCGCCGGCCGAAGCGGTCACCAGGTCGGAGTTGAGCTCCTCCTGGACGCGCGCCATCTCGGCCTGGGCCTTCTGGACCTGCTTCATCGCATTGTTCATGTTCGGCTTCACTGAGGGCCCTTC
>PKWR01000191.1:0-11255 GCA_003133285.1 Coriobacteriia bacterium | reverse complement strand
CGGATCGTCGTCGTCCTGCGGGCGCACGGCGCCGCGTCCCAGCTGATAGCGGATGCCCACGTGCCAGCCCAGGACGTCGCGGATCGCGTCGCGCAGCGCGGCGACGATGTCCTGCTCCTCCGCGCGCCGCACGAGCACCTTGCGGCTCGGATCGAACTCGACGACGACGGTGTCCCCGTCGATGTCGGCCTCCGTCTCGAGGAAGAGCTTGCTCGCCGCGGGGCGGGCCACCTTGACCTGGTTGATGACGTCCTTCCAGCGGCGGCGCAGCTCCCCCACGTCGAGCGAGCCCGCAGGGGGCGCCACACGACGGGGGGCAGGGGCTTCCGGCGCGGTGGTCGGGGCCGGCGCCGGTGCCGGCGCGGGTGCCACGGGCGTCACGGGAGCCGGGGTCTTCGCCGCCGGTGGTGGTGTCTTCGCAACGGGGACGGGGGCCGCGGGCGCGGGCACAGGTGCCGGTGCGGCCACGGCGGGAGCGCCCGCCTCGAGGGCGGCGACCCGCTCGGCGAGAGACGCGATCGTGAGGTCGGAAGCCGGCCGCGCGACACGGGCGAGCGCCACCTCCAGCGCGAGCCTGGCGTCCGGCGCCCAACGCAACTCGCCCGAAAGGCGTCCGAGCTCGTCGAGCAGGCGTGCGAGCCGGTCGAGGTCGAAGCGCACGACCTGCGTGCGAAGGCGCTCGAAGTCGGCGACGGTGTGGTCGACAAGGCCTGCGGCGTCGCCCGCGGCGGCCGTCACGTAGAGGTCCCGCACGTGGGTGGTCAGAGCGCGCACGAACTCGGGGACGTCGTGTCCCGATTCGACGAGGTCGGAGACGAAGGCGAAGAGCCCCGCGACGTCGCGCCCGGCGATCAGGTCGACCGCCCGGAACAGCTGGGCGGTGTCGACCTCGCCCAGCAGCCCCTCGACGTCCGCCACCATGATGGACTTGCCGGTGAACGCGGAGAGCTGGTCGAGCGTGCCGATCGCGTCGCGCATGCCGCCGGCGGCGTGTCGCGCGATGAGCGTGAGCGAGCCCGGCTCCACCCCGATGGCTTCCTCGCGGGCGATGTACTCGAGCCGCTCGACGATGTCCTCCGTGCTGATGCGCCGGAAATCGAAGCGCTGACACCGCGAGTGGATCGTCTCGGGGACCTTGTGCGGGTGGGTCGTGCACAGCACGAAGACCGTCTTGGGCGGAGGCTCCTCGAGCGTCTTGAGCAGCGCGTTGAAGGCCGAGGTCGAGAGCATGTGGACCTCGTCGATGATGTAGACCTTGTAGCCGCCGCGCGTGGCCGCGTAGTTCACCTTGCTGATGACCTCGTCGCGCAGCGCGTCGACTCCGGTGCGCGACGCCGCGTCCAGTTCGTAGACGTCCGGGTGGCGACCCTCGGTGATCTCGCGGCACTGCTCGCAGGTGTTGTCCGGGTCCGGCGTCGGACCCTTCTCGCAGTCGAGCGCCTTCGCCAGGATGCGGGCCGTGGTCGTCTTGCCGGTGCCGCGCGGGCCGCAGAACAGGTAGGCGTGGGCCACCGAGCCTTCGGCGACCGCGTTCCGCAGCGTGCGCGTCACGTGGTCTTGGCCCACGACGTCCCCAAAGGACTGCGGGCGATAGCTGCGGTAGAGCGACTGATACGCCATGGGTGTCTCTTCCGGCCTCCTGCTCGCGCGGGCGAACGCCCGCACGGAGAAGTATACAGGGGCGCTGTGACGCGGGAGCGGCTGCGCGACGGTGTCGGAGGACGAGATCGGCGCCCCGCGCCGGACCCCGGACACCCGCCAGTGACCGCTTATGGCTGCTGCCTTCCGGCCCTGACCAGGTTCACGGTATTGCGCCGTCCGAGGCCCGGCGCGAGGCGCCGACCGAGTGGGTAGTGTAGCACCCTCCAAAGCCGCGATGCCCGCCTTGCGACCGCCCGCACGCGCTCATCCGCACGCCCGCCCGCGCGTGCGCCCAACGTCCCTCGGGTATCAACGACTCGTGTCCGATCACACACAGGAGGCTTCAAGATGTACCTCGAGAGCAGCGCGTACCGCGATGGAGGCACCATGCCGGCTCGTTTCGCGACCGTGCAGGTGGAGGCTGGCACGGGCGCTTCCGTACCGCTCGCGTGGGGAGACGCACCGAGGGAGACTCGCTCGTTCGTGATCGAGATGATCGACCACCACCCCGTCGCCCGCGAGTGGCTGCACTGGCTCGTCGTCGACGTCCCCGGCGGCGAGCGCGAGGTCCCGGAAGGCGCGTCGGCGACCGCGGCGATGCCGGCGGGAGCGATGGAGCTCGCGAACCGGGCGGGCAGGATCGGCTACGGCGGGCCGCAGCCGCCCGTCGGCAGCGGCGTCCACGACTACGAGGTCACCGTCTTCGCGCTCGACGTCCCCCGTCTCGGCGTGGGCCCGCAAGCGACACTCGGGGACGTGACGGCGGCGATGCGGGGACACGACCTGGGCCGCGCATCTCTGACAGGTCGCTTCGGCCGCTGAGAGCGGCTTCAGCCTATGCGCACGCAGCGCATCGACACGCTGCCGAGGTCGATCCCGGTATGGGTGAAGGCCAGAGCGTCGTCGTCGCGGCGCAGCGCGGCGGCGTACAGGAGCGGCAGGTAGTGCTCGTTCGTGGGGACTGCGAGCGACGCGACGTATCCGAGCTGCTCGTAGTCGATGAGCGCGTCGTCGTCGCGCGCCTCGAGACGGTCGCGGACCCACTCGTCGAACTCCACCGCCCAAGGGTAGGCTTCCGCACCATCGTCCCACCTGACGGCGCGGAGGTTATGGACGGCGTTGCCGCTCCCCACGATCAGGACCCCGCGGTCTCGCAGCGAGGCAAGCCGGGCGCCGATCTCGAAGTGCTCCGCCGGCGAGACCGCCGCGTCGAGCGACAGCTCGACCAGCGGGACGTCGGCGTCGGGATACATGTGGTGCAGGATCGCCCAGGACGCGTGGTCGAAGCCCCACGTGTCGTCGCAGGCGCCTCCCGCCAGTGCCGCGATCTCACGCGCGAGGACGGGGGCGCCCGCGGCAGGGTACTCCATGGCGTAGAGCTCGGGCGGGAAGCCCATGAAGTCGTGGATGGTGCGGGGGTTCGGCGTGCAGGTCGTGCGGGTCCCGCGCGTCAGCCAATGCGCCGAGATGACCAGGATCGCCGCCGGTCGCGGGAGGTCGCGACCGAGTGCTGCGAGGCTCCGTGTGAAGTCGTTCTCCTCGATCGCGTTCATGGGAGACCCGTGTCCCACGAACAGGACGGGCATCGGCGCCACATCGGCGCGCGGGGATGTCGTGTCGCTCATGTCCCTGCCTAGAGCAACGCCCGTGCCCGGACCCGGCCGTGCGCCGCCGGAGCAGTCGCGCTACCCTTGGAGCATGGCTACTCCGGACACCCCCCTGCTCCAGCTTCGTGGCTGCGTCGTCGTTCGCGACGGGCGCGCGATCCTGTCCGTCGATGACCTGACGCTGTCCGCAGGCGAGCACGTCGCGATACTCGGCCCCAACGGCGCCGGCAAGTCCACGCTGATCCGCCTGCTGACCCGCGACATCCGCCCCCTCGCACATGACGACGGGTCCGCGGCGGTCATGCTGCTGGGCCGCGAGCGGTGGGACCTGCTCGATGCGCGCCGTCACATGGGGATCGTCTCGAACCAGCTGCAGGAGACGTACGCGGTCGGGGTGACCGTGCGCGACGCCGTGACCAGCGGCTTCTTCGGATCCGTGGGGCTCTACCGCCACCAGCACGTCACCGCCGCGATGCTGGGCAAGACCGATGAACTGCTCGCGCTGCTGGGCATCGAGAACCTCTCGGCCCGGATGATGGACACCCTGTCCACGGGCGAGGCGAGGCGCGCGCTGATCGCTCGCGCCCTGGTGCACGACCCCGAGGTCCTCGTCCTCGACGAACCGACCGACGGCTTGGACCCCCAGGCGCAGTGGCACGTCCTGCACGCGGTCAGCGATATCGCGCGCGCGGGGCACGCGGTCGTTCTCGTCACGCATCACGTCTCCGACATCGTGCCCGAAGTGACGCGCATCGTGATGGTCAAGGACGGGCGCGTCCTGCGCGACGGGGACAAGCGCGACCTGCTCACGGGCGCTGCGATGTCGGCATTGTTCGGCATCCCGGCCAGCATCGAGGAACGTGACGGCTGGTACCGGCTCTGGTGACCCCGGACGCGGACGGGCCACCGCTCATGCAGTCCGCAGATTCCTTCTAATCTTTCGCTCGCCGGCCTCCGATATACAGAATGTGGACACCGCGGATGCGGTGTGCGGCTGCATCGGGAACATGACCAAGGATCGAGATGGCAACTGCGGGGCCGGTCAGGCACTACTGCGAGCGGTGCGGCACGGGGCTTCTTCCGGCCGACCCGGCTCCGCTGTGCGCCACCTGCTGGCTCGCCGAGGGTGCCGTCATGGTCGTCCCCATGGTCGACTCGATCAACGGCGTCCGCGTCCGCGGGACTGCCGGCGGGTCGGGACCGCGCCACTACGCCGCCCGGCACACTCCCCTGCACAACGAGGTCCGGCCCGCCGCGCACCCGCGCCGGCGACTCGCCGTGGCGTCCGTCCTGTGCCTGCTCTCCCTCGTCGTCATGACTGCCTCCGCGCCGAGCACGTTCGCCTCCTCGGCCCCGTCCGAGCCGCTGTACACGGGCTCCGCCACGCTGAACAAGAGCGCCGACGCGTGCCTTGCCAACCTGTGGAGGCTCATCGCCGACAAGTCGGAGGGCCGCCCGAGCGAGTCCGACGTCGTCTGCCCCGCCTGCGGCAGGCCCTACATCTACACCCAGTACCAGGGCGTCACAACGATCTCGTGCCCCGACCCCGCGCGTCACGGAGCCGCGAGCATCTCGGTGCGCTCCGACACGAAGGTGCCGGTGGCACGATGAAGCGCCACAACGACTCGGGCATGAGCGCCCTGGATCTCGTGACCGTGATGCTGGTCATCGCCGCGTTGGCCAGCATCACGGTGCCGATCTTCCTCTCGTCGAACCAGAGGGTCCAGGCCGCGGTGTGCGCGTCCAACCGCGCCGCGATCGAGGCCCGCGCGGTGTCGTACCAGAAGCTCAAGGGCGTCTACCCGACGACCATGGCCCAGCTGATCGACAAGGCCTACTTCGCGATGATCCCGCAGTGCCCGGGGCACGGCGTCTACGTGTTCAACTCGGCGGCCAACGGTGGCGACGGCGAAGTCTACTGCTCGGTGCACTACGCGGGCAAGACGGCCGGCACGACGAGCCAGCCACCCGTGGCCTCGGCCGCCCCGACCCCCGCCCCGACCGCGAGCGCCGGCGGCCTGTAGGCCCGAGTCCGCATCCTCCGCACGCCCGTCGACCCGCGCGCCGTCGTCTGCGCGACACCGGCCGCCGACACCCGACCCTGTCGCCGTTCGACTCACGAACCCCGATCCCGTGTCGGGCTGTCGTCACCGCGACTGCAAGTGCCTAGTATTGGGAACAACGGCTGTGGGATAGACGCCGTCAGCGGCGGAAGCGTCCCGGATTCCGGCACACCCGGCACGTCCTGGCAGGAGGTTCCTATGCGAGAGATCCTGTACGTCGATATGTCGACGCTCTCCATCGAGCGCAAGCCGCTCCCGGAGAAGTGGCATCGGTACGGCGGTCGCGCGCTCACCGACGCGATCGTGTACGACATGGTCCCGCCGACCGCCGACCCCCTCGGCCAGGAGAACGTCCTGGTCTTCGCACCGGGTCTGCTCGGCGGCACAACGGCTCCGAACGGCGGACGCCTCTCGATCGGCGCCAAGAGCCCGCTCACGGGCGGTCTCAAGGAGTCGAACGCCGGCGGCCAGGCCGCCCACGGCCTCGGCAAGCTGAAGATCGCCGCGATCGTCGTCACGGGCAAGCCCGCCGACCCCGATGCGCGGTACATGCTCACGATCGAAGCGGACGGCTCGGCCAAGCTCAGCCGCGTCGACGAGTGGGCGGGCGCCTCCAACTACGCGCTGGCCGACGCGATCAAGGCCATGCGCCCCGCTGACGACCGCTACTCCACGATCACCAACGGCCCCGCCGGCGAGGCCGGCCTCAAGGCCGCCGGTATCGCAGTCTCCGACATGAAGGGCTACCCGAACCGGTTCGCCGGCCGCGGCGGTCTCGGCGCGGTCATGGGATCCAAGGGCCTGAAGGCCATCGTCGTCTCCGACAAGGGACTCCCGTACCTCGAGCATGCGGACACGGAAGCGTTCGATGCCGCGATGAAGCGGTTCTCCACCGCGCTCACCACGCACCCCGTCTCCGGGACCGGCCTGCCGACCTACGGCACCAACGTCCTGATGAACATCCTCAACGAGGCGGGCGGCCTTCCCACGCGCAACTTCTCCACCGGTCAGTTCGAGGACGTCGAGGGCGTTTCCGGCGAGAAGCAGCGCGAGGTGACCCTCGAGCGCGGCGGCAACGTGAAGCACGGCTGCCATACCGGTTGCGTCATCCAGTGCTCGCGCTACTGGGTCGACAAGGACGGCGCCTATGTGACGAAGGGCCCTGAGTACGAGACCGCCTGGGCGTTCGGCACCGACTGCGGCATCTCCGACATGGACGTGGTCGCCGAGCTCGACCGGATCTGCGGCGAGTACGGCCTCGACACCATCGAGATGGGCAACACGCTGGCGGTCTACATGGACTCCGGCGCCATCCCCTTCGGCGACGGGGCCGCCGCGATCAAGGCCCTCAAGAGCGTCTTCGAGGGCGGCGCCCCCGGCAGGATCATCGGCGACGGCGCCGAAGCCGTCGGCATCAAGTTCGGCGTCGAGCACATCCCGGTCGTCAAGCATCAGGCGATGCCGGCCTACGAGCCTCGCGCCGTCCAGGGCATCGGCGTCACGTATGCCACATCCACCCAGGGTGCCGACCACACGGCCGGCTATACCATCACGGCCAACATCCTGGGCGTCGGCGGCACCGTCGACCCGCTCAAGACCGAGGGCCAGTCCGACCTGTCGAAGAACCTGCAGATCGCGACCGCCATGCTCGACGCGCTCGGGCTCTGCATCTTCGTCGCGTTCCCGGTGCTCGACATCCCGGATGCCTTCGTCGCGATCTTCGACATGGCCGCCGCGCACACCGGCGACGTGTGGGACACCGACGAGCTGCTGCGACTCGGCCGGGAGACGCTGACTTTCGAGCGCCTCTTCAACGAGGGCGCCGGCTTCACCGCCGCCGACGACCGTCTGCCGGTGTGGATGAAGACCCTCCCGCTCCCTCCGCACAACACCGTGTTCGAGGTCACCGACGCCGATCTCGACGCCGTCTTCGACTTCGTGCCGGAGACCGCGAAGGCGATGGGGCTGCGCTAGCCATGCTTGCACCGTGAGCTTCGGGGGCGCCGCCGCGGATGGGCGGCGCCCCCTCTCACGTCCGGGCGACGCGGGAGCGAGAGCGGCACGGCGTTCGCAGTGCGCATCCGCGAAACGACCGCACGGATCGAAAGGCCCGCATGAAAGTCGACATCGCGCTGTTCGCCTATCTGGCCGACCACCAGCCCGACGGGCTGGGGGGCCGGCACGCGCGCACCTTCGACCTGCCCGAAGGCACGACGATCGCCGACATGATCGCGACCCTCGGGCTCCCCGACCAGCCGCGGGTCGTGTTCGTCAACAACCGCCATGCGGCGGAGGACTCTGTGCTCCACGATGGCGACCGGCTTGCGATCTTCCCTCCGGTCGCCGGGGGCTAGCCGTGCCTGACTTCCCCGACCTTCACCCGCACGGCCGACCGAGCATCGACGTCGCCGTACCGCCTCCTGGCCGCGAGGCGGCCCTTCGCGCGCGGCTCCAGGCTTCGTCGGTCGCGATCGTCGGCTGCGGCGGCCTGGGCAGCAACATCGCGGCGATGCTGCTGCGCAGCGGCGTGCGCACGCTCACGCTGATCGACTCCGACGTCGTCGATGCGTCGAACCTCAACCGGCAGTTGTTCTTCCGCGACCAGATCGGGCGGCCCAAGACCGAGGCCCTGGCGGAGACGCTCCTGCGCATCGACCCTGAAGCGCGTCTCACGCTCCACACGTGCCGTATGACGGCCGAGAACCTCGTCGATCTCGTGCGCGGGGCCGACGTCATCGTCGAGGCGGTCGACCGCGCGGACACGAAGGCGATGATCGTCAACACCTGCATGACCACCTTCCCGGAGACCCCGCTGGTGACGGCGTCGGGGCTCGCCGGCTACGGCTCGGCGAACGCGATCGTCACCGAACGCCCGTGTGAGAACCTCTACCTCGTCGGCGATCTGACCAGCGACGTCACCGCCGGCCACCCCCTCTTCGCGTCGCGCGTGATGGTCGCCGCGGCCCATGAGGCGCACGCAGCGGTCCGACGGCTCCTGGGCTTCGACGAACCCTAGCGGCGGACGCTCCGTCTTGTGGGCGTCCGGCCCGAAGAGGACATTCTTCGATTCTTCCCTTGACCCTGACGTTACGTCAGGGTCTACGCTTCTGCCCGGAGGTGAACGCACATGGGTCTCACGGTCGGCGAGGTCGCTTCGCTCGCATCGGTCAGCGTGCGCACGCTGCACCACTACGACGACATCGGCCTGCTCTCGCCCTCGGAGCGCTCCGAGGGCGGGTACCGGCACTACGGCGACGACGATCTGGCCACGCTGCAACAGGTCCTGTTCTTCCGGGAGTTGGGGTTCGGGCTCGGCGACATCGCGCGCATCATGCACGACCCGTCGTTCGATCGCCTCGAGGCACTGCGCATGCAGCGCCGGATGCTGAAGGACAAGTCGGCGCAGCTCGGCCACATGATCGAGGCCGTCGAAGCAGCGCTGGACGCCACGGAAGGAGGTGTCACATTGGACGCCAAGGACATGTTCGAGGCCTTCGGTGATTTCGACCCCAAGAAGCACGAGAAGGAAGCCGAGGACCGGTGGGGCGGCACCCCGGCCTATGCCGAGTCCATGCGGCGCACGAAGCGCTACACCAAGGAGGACTGGACGCAGATCAAGGCCGAGGGCGAGGCCGTCAACGCCGCGATGGCCGCGCTGATGGACGAGGGCGTGCCCTCGGACGACCCGCGCGCCCTGGACCTCGCCGAAGAGCACCGGCTCCAGATCGACAAATGGTTCTACCCCTGCTCGCAGGAGATCCACGTGGGGCTCGGCCAGATGTATGTGATGGACCCCCGCTTCGCGCAGAACTACGAGAAGGTGCGCGTCGGGCTCGCTCAGTACATGCGCGAGGCCATCGAGGCCAACGCCGAACGCGCGAAGTAGCAGCCCCCCGACTATCGTCTGGCTTCGGTTGGGAGGCCCCGGCCCGGCAAACGGACCGGGGCCTCCCTGCGCCGCTCACCGCATCTCCACCGCCACGCGCTCCCGCGAGGGACGGCGCATGCCGATACAGGGGGTGAGGTGAGACGCGCGCGCACGGCAGACGGCCAAGGCGCAGCGCCCTCGTGTAGTGGGGCCACCCGATGGACACGCGCAAGAAGATGGCACGACCGCAGATGCGGCCCCGAACGGAGATCGCCTCGCCCGCGCAAGATCTTGACTGCGGCCCGGGCCTCGGATCCGGTGACGTGCGAGAGATCGCCGAACTCATCCTCAACAGCTCGGTCGACGGCGTGCTCGCGCATACCGTCGACGGCCGCCTCATGTTCTTCAACGACACGGCCGCGGAGCATCTCGGGTACACCCGCGAGGAGTTCGCCGACCTCGGCCCCTATGGCTGGGTGGAGGATGAGAACGTGACGCTCGTCCCGTCGCGTCTCGCGCTCATCCGCGAACGAGGCTCGCTGTTGTTCCAGTCCGTCGGCGCCCCCAAGGACGGATCCGGCATGTACACCGAGGTCAACGCCAGAGTGGTCGACTTCCGGGGCGAGGAAGTCGTCGTGTCGGTCATCCGGGACGTCACCGAGCGCGTGCTCGCCCATGAAGAGNNTGCGTTCCACGACCGCCTCACGGGCCTCGCCAACCGCATGAAGCTCGAGGACGATCTGCGCATGGCTCTCGCGGCGGCCGACCGGCACGACGACCTGGTGGGCGTCATCTACCTCGACCTCGACGACTTCAAGCCCGTCAATGACGAACTCGGGCACGCGGTCGGGGATGACGTGCTGCGCGTCGTGGCGGCCCGGATGCTCTCGTGCGTGCGCGAGTGCGACACGGTCGCGCGGCTGGGCGGGGACGAGTTCCTCGTGCTGGTGGCGCGGCTCGGACGCCGCGACGACCTGGCCTTCGTGGGTCGCAAGCTGGACGAGTGCATCCAGGAGCTGATACCGGTCGAGGGTCACGCGGACGTCCGTGTGACCGCCAGCGCGGGGCTCGCGATCTACGTGCCCGGAGAGCTGGCAGAGGACCTCGTGAACCGCGCCGATCACGCCATGTACCGCGCCAAGCAGGCCGGGATCTCGGGATGGGAAGCGTTCCTCGGGCAGGAGTGACCGCGCGCTACCTGATAGCCGTGAGCATGACCGCCGCGAGCGCGAGGACGACTCCTATGCGCTGCACCGGCCGCAGCCTCTCCTTCAACACGACGCGCGCGAGCAGGATCGTCACCACCGGGTAGAGCGAGCCCAGCACCGACGCGACCGCGAGCGGACCGATGCGGATCGCCGTGAGCATGGTGACGTTCGCGGCGGCGTCCAGCGCGCCGGCACCGTAGGCGGAGGCCCTCGCGTCGGGAGCCAACGTCACGTGCCCGCGACGTGCGAACGTGACCGCCATGAGCATCGCCACTGACACCACACGCGCGGCGAGCAGCGGCATGAGGCCACTGGTCTTCGCGGCAAGTGAGAAGAAGATGAAGCACCCCGTGAACCCCACGCCCGCGAGCACCGCGAGCGCGATGGCCCGTGCGGGCATCTCCGCGCGCTCCTCGGGATCTCCCGACGCGCTCACCACGACGATAGCCACAAGGGCGATCGCGAGACCCACGAGGCTGAGCGGGCGGAGCGCCGTGCCGCGGAGCAGGTCGTAGAGAGCGGGAAGCGACCCCGACAGCGCGGCGGTCAGCGGCGCCACGACGCCCATGCGCCCGACGGCCAGCGCACCGTAGAGGGCCGTGACGCCGATGCCTCCGGACACGCCCGCGGCCGCGCCCCACGCCAGGTCGGCGACGCCGAACGGGGACGGGAACACGACGACCGCGACAGCCATGATCGCCAGCCCGATCAGGTGAGCGTTCGCGGTGACGGCGAACGCGGAATCGCGGCGGCTGGCCAGCCCCCCGAGGAAGTCGGAGCAGCCGAACAGAAGCGAGGTCACGCTAGAGAACAGGATGGTCAGCATGCGTCCGATGGTACCAGCCCCACGCCCGGCGCGGCTGGCGCG
>PKWR01000210.1 GCA_003133285.1 Coriobacteriia bacterium | reverse complement strand
CGTACAAGGGCAAGGGTGTTCGTTACGAGGGTGAGCATGTCCGTCGCAAGCTCGGCAAGACGGCGAAGTAGGAAGGGCTGAAGAGCACATGGACAACCTGAAGGCAAAGGCGTTCAAGCTCGCTCGCCGTCAGCGCAGGGTTCGCGGCAAGGTCTCTGGGACCACCGCTCGTCCGCGCTTGAGGGTGACGCGCAGCAACGCGCAGATCTACGCACAGATCATCGATGACGTGACCGGTTTGACCATCGCTTCGGCATCCACGCTGGACGCCGGGGTCAAGGGCGCCATCAAGAACGGCAGCAACGTCGCTGCCGCCACCGCTGTCGGCGTCGCCGTCGGCAAGCGTGCACTGGAGAAGGGCGTGACCGAGGTCGTGTTCGACCGCGGTGGCCGCCTGTATCACGGCCGTGTCAAGGCCCTGGCCGACGGTGCCCGCGAGGCCGGGCTGACGTTCTAGAGAGGACGATCGGGAAATGGCGCGTAATCTCGCTCCGGTCTCGGAGCTGCAGGAAAAGGTCGTCTACATCAACCGGGTGTCGAAGGTCGTCAAGGGCGGCCGNNGACGCCAAGAAGAACATGTTCAAGTTCCCCATCGTCGACGGGACGATCCCGCACGCTGTGATGGGTCGCTTCGGCGCAGGGCGCGTCATGCTCAAGCCGGCGGCTCCCGGTACCGGGATCATCGCGGGCGGACCTGTCCGTGCCCTGCTCGAGCTCGCCGGGATCACCGACGTGCTCTCCAAGTCGCTGGGTTCGGACAACGCGCTCAACATGGTCAAGGCTGCGGCCCAGGGCCTGCAGTCCGTCGCGAGCGCTCAGACGATCGCCCGCCGCCGCGGCAAGACCGTCGGCCAGATCTACGGTTGGGAGGAGTAGGAGCCATGGCGAAGGACACTCCCAAGATGCTCCGGATCACCCAGATCCGTAGCGGCATCGGCCTCGCTCGCGATCAGCGGCGGACCGTCCGCGCTCTGGGGATCAAGCGCATGCACGACACCGTGGAGCAGGCGGACAACGCCGTCATCCGCGGAATGATCTTCAAGGTCAAGCACCTGGTGAAGGTCGAAGAGATCTAGCACGTTCCAGTCCAGTCAGCCGGCGGCGAGCGGCCGGCGATCGGACCTTCCACAGCGGAGGTCCGATGGCGTACAGAAGGAGAAGAACATGCAACTGCACGACCTCTCACCGGCCCCCGGGTCGACAAAGAAGCGCAAGCGCGTAGGACGCGGCAACGGCAGCGGCCACGGCAGCACCGCCGGTCGCGGCGACAAGGGCCAGAACTCGCGCGCCGGCGGCGGCAAGGGCCCCGGTTTCGAGGGTGGCCAGAACCCGCTCGCGATGCGTCTGCCGAAGCTCCCCGGCTTCACCAACCGCTGGCGCACCGAGTACGACGTGGTGAACGTGGCCCGTCTCGAGGGCCTCTACGCCGACGGCGAGATCGTCGACGGCGCGAGCCTGAAGGCGAGGGGCGTCATCAAGTCCGCCGATGCGGCCGTCAAGGTCCTCGGCGACGGTGAGATCACGCGCAAGCTCACCATCAGGGTCCAGAAGGTCTCCGCCTCGGCGAAGATCAAGATCGAGGCTGCCGGCGGGACGGTCGAGTAGCCATGTTCGAGGCACTCGCGAACGCCTTCCGCGTGCCGGACCTTCGCAAGAAGATCCTGTTCACCCTCGCGATCATCGCGCTCTACCGCGTCGGGTCGCACATCCCGGTCCCCGGGGTCAGCCGCGCGATGATCGACCAACTGACCACGGCGACGTCGTCGGGTGCACTGGGGCTGCTGAACCTGTTCTCCGGCGGCGCCATGCAGAACTTCGCGATCTTCGCGCTGGGCATCATGCCCTATATCACGTCGTCGATCATCATGCAGTTGATGCAGGCGGTCATACCGCAGCTCGAGAAATGGTCCAAGGAAGGCGAGACGGGGCAGCGCAAGATCACCCAGATCACTCGCTACATGACCCTTGTCCTGGGTCTCGTCGAGTCGGTCGCCCTCATGTTCACTTTCCAGAACCAGCTCGGCGTCCAGTTCAGCCCGGTGACCATGATCCTGATCGTAGTCAGCCTCGTGGCCGGCACGGCCTTCATCATGTGGATGGGCGAGCTGATCACGCAGCGCGGCATCGGCAACGGCATGTCGCTGCTCATCTTCGCGAGCATCGTCTCCCGTTTCCCGCAGACGCTGCTCCAGTCGTTCCAGCTGAACCAGTGGTACTGGGCGGTCGCGGTCATCGTCGCGGCGTTCGGCATCATCGTGGCGATCGTCACGATGGAGCGTGCGCAGCGCCGGATCCCCGTCCAGTACGCGAAGCGAGTCGTGGGCCGCAAGGTCTTCGGTGGCGTCGGCACCTACATCCCGCTCAAGCTCAACGCGGCCAACGTCGTGCCGATCATCTTCGCGAGCTCAGTGCTCAACTTCCCGGTCGTCCTGGCCGGCCTGTCGAACGTCGGTTGGCTGAAGAACGTGGCCAACGCGCTGGCCTCAGGGTTCCTCAACTGGAGCCTCATGGCCGTGCTGATCGTGTTCTTCTCCTACTTCTACACGGCCCTGATCTTCAACCCGATCGATCTGGCGGACAACCTGCGCAAGCAGGGCGGGTTCATCCCCGGCGTCCGTCCGGGCAAGGCCACGTCGCAGCACATCGAGCGCGTGCTGAACCGGATCACACTCCCGGGCGCACTGTTCCTGGCCGCCATCGCGACCGTGCCGACGCTCCTGTTCCAGGCATCGGGTGACTCGATGTCGCTGCTGCGCATGTTCGGCGGCACGTCGATCCTGATCATGGTCGGCGTCGCACTCGAGACGATGACCCAGCTGGAGAGCCAGCTGAAGATGCGTCACTACGACGGCTTCTTCAAGTAGGGGAGTCGCGACAATCGGTACCACCGCGGGGCGGGACCCGGTCCAACCGGGTCCCGCCCGGCGCGAAATCCGTCGGTGAAACGCGAAGGGCGGTTGAGATGAACATCGTGCTGCTGGGAGCCCCGGGTGCGGGCAAAGGCACGCAGGCCGCAAGGATGGTCGAGGAGTTCGCACTGCCGCACATCTCGACGGGGGACATCTTCCGCAAGGCGGTCGCCGACGGCACGCCTCTGGGGCTTGAGGCGAAGCGCTACATGGACGCGGGCGAGCTGGTCCCGGACGAGGTCACCATCGGCATCGTCAAGGAGCGGCTCGCGCAGCCCGACTGCGAGGCCGGCTTCATCCTCGACGGATTCCCCCGCACCGTCCCGCAGGCCGACGCGCTGGGAACGGCACTGGCCTCCATGGGCCGCGCGCTCGACGCCGTCGTGCTCGTCGACGTCCCGTCGAGTGCCCTGGTCGCCCGTCTGACCTCCCGGCGGCAGTGCCGCGTGTGCGGGCGCATCTACAACACGATGGGCGAGATGCCCGCTAAGGCCGACGTGTGCGACTCCTGCGGCGGCGAAGTCTACCAGCGCGCCGACGACTCCGTCGAGACGGTCACCAACCGGCTCGCGGTCTACGAGGCCAACACGCAGCCGCTGATCGAGTACTACCGCGAGCTGGGCCTGCTCCGCACGGTCGACGGCGACCGTGACGTCGACGACGTCTACGCGGATGTCGCAGCCCTGCTCCACAGCCTGTCCTAGAGAGGTACATCGATGATCGCCTGCAAATCGACCTCGGAGCTCGCGCTCATGCGCGAAGCGGGACGCATCACTGCGCGCGCCCTGCGCGCGGTCGGCGATGCGGTCGCGATCGGCGTGACCACCGCCGAACTCGACGAGGTCGCGGTCGAGGTGATCCGGGCCGCCGGCGCCCGCGCGGCGTTCAAGGGCTATCAGGGCTTCCCTGCGACGATCTGCGCGTCTCTCAACAGCGAGGTCGTCCACGGGATCCCGGGGCGCCGCAAGCTCGCCGAGGGCGACGTCGTCTCCGTCGACGTCGGCGCGGTCATCGACGGCTACTTCGGTGACTCGGCGCGGACCTTCCCCGTGGGGCGGGTGTCAGACGAGGCGACGCGCCTCTTGACCGCCACTCGCGAGAGCCTGGAGGCGGGCATCGCCTGCTGCTGGCCGGGCATGCGCCTCGGCGATATCGGCGCTGCGGTCCAGGCGGTCGCGGAGGGCGCAGGCTTCTCCGTGGTCCGCGAGTACGTGGGGCACGGCATCGGACGCGCGATGCACGAGGAGCCGCAGGTGCCCAACTACGGCACCCCGGGCAAGGGGCAGGTGCTGCTCGCGGGCATGGTCATCGCAATCGAGCCGATGGTCAACGCAGGCAAGGCCGATGTGCGTCAGTTGAAGGACGGTTGGACCGTGGTGACGGCCGATGGCTCGCTGTCGGCGCACTTCGAGCACACGGTGGCGATAACTCACGACGGACCGATGGTCCTCACCATGGAGTGACGTCCATACTGGACGATGCGGGTGCGTGGCGGTATACTTCCCGTTTGCGGCTTCACGACCCGCCTGTAGAAGGAGTTCTCGTTTGGCAAAGAACGGCGACGCCATAGAGATGGAAGGCACCGTAGTGGAGCCTCTCCCCAATGCGATGTTCCGCGTTGAGTTGGAGAATGGCCACAAGGTGCTGGCCCATATCTCGGGCAAGATGAGGATGCACTACATCCGGATCCTCCCGGGCGACAAGGTGGTCGTCGAGCTCTCTCCCTACGACCTCACGCGTGGTCGAATCACCTATCGCTACAAATAACAGGCACGGTACGGCCCGCCACCGGGAACCAAGGGACACACCCGGCGGCGTTTGTTATGGGCGCGACAACCTACACCTGCGGCTGGGTGTGCACATAGAGCGAACGACGTGTGAAGGGAACGGCAGATGAAAGTACGACCCTCTGTGAAGAGGATCTGCGAGAAGTGCAAGGTCATCCGCCGCCATGGGCGCGTCCTCGTGATCTGCGAGAACCCGCGTCACAAGCAGCGGCAGGGCTAGTCCGACCCGGAGGAGAGATACGTTGGCACGTATAACCGGTGTCGACCTTCCCCGCGAGAAGCGTGTGGAGATCGGCCTCACCTACATCTTCGGGATCGGTCTCACGACCAGCCAGAAGATCCTGCGCGAGACGGGCATCAGCCCGGACACGCGCGTGCGTAACCTCACCGAGGAGGAAGTCGTCCGCCTCCGTGAGTACATCGACCGCAGCTTGAAGGTCGAGGGTGACCTGCGTCGCGAGGTCAGCCAGAACATCAAGCGTCTCATGGAGATCGGCTGCTATCGCGGCCTGCGCCATCGCAAGGGTTTGCCGGTCCGCGGACAGCGGACCCACACCAACGCGCGCACCCGGAAGGGCCCGCGTCGTCAGATCGGCGCGAAGAAGAAGGTAGGTAAGTAGCGATGGCAGCTGCTCCGAAGAAGAAGACCGTCAAGACCCGAGTGAAGCGCAGCGAGCGCAAGAACATCGCTGTGGGTCAGGCGCACATCAAGAGCACGTTCAACAACACGATCATCTCCATCACCGACCCCGTGGGCAACGTCATCACGTGGCGCAGCGCGGGCCAGGTGGGCTTCAAGGGTTCCCGCAAGTCGACGCCGTTCGCCGCACAGCTCGCAGCTGAGCAGTGCGCGAAGGACGCGATGGAGCACGGCATGCGCAAGGTGTCCGTGTTCGTGAAGGGTCCCGGTTCCGGTCGTGAGACGGCGATCCGGTCTCTGCAGGCCACCGGCCTTGAGATCGCCAGCATCCAGGACTGCACGCCCGTCCCGCACAACGGCTGCCGGCCGCGCAAGCGCCGCCGCGTTTAGCTCTTCCTTTAGGAGGAATTCGAAAGATGGCACGTTACACAGGCGCGGACTGCCGCCTCTGCCGTCGTGAGGGCATCAAACTGTTCCTGAAAGGCGATCGCTGCTACAGCGACAAGTGCGGCGTCGAACGTCGCCCGTTCCCGCCTGGCCAGGCCGGTAAGAAGCGTCCGCGCGACAGCGAGTATCGGGTCCAGCTCCGCGAGAAGCAGAAGGCCAAGCGCTCCTACGGCGTCTTGGAGAAGCAGTTCCGTACGTACTACACGATCGCAAGCCGGCAGCAGGGCAAGTCGGGCGAGAACCTTCTCCGCCTGCTCGAGAGCCGTCTGGACAACGTGGTCTACCGCCTCGGTTTCGCCGCATCGCGCGACGAGGCGCGGCAGACGGTCCGTCACAACCACATCATGGTCAACGACGCGAGGGTCAACATCCCCTCGTACCGTGTGCGCCCCGGCGACGTGGTCTCCGTGGCCCCGAAGGCGAAGGACCTGACCGTGGTGAAGGCGGCGATCATCTCGTCCGCCCGCATCGAAGTACCCGCATGGCTGCAGGTGGACGTCGAGAAGCTCCAGGGCAAGGTCCTGGCACTTCCGACCCGCGACCAGATCGACCTGCCGGTTCGCGAGCAGCTCATCGTCGAGCTCTACTCCAAGTAACCGGTGTTCGTAGGTATCCCGCCAAGGAGGCTAGGTAGATGACAGAGTTCATGAGGCCGTCTGTCTCGGTCGTGCCGATCGACACGCGTACCGCTCGCTATGTCGTGGAGCCGCTCGAGCGCGGTTTCGGCTACACCCTGGGCAACTGCATGCGCCGGGTGCTGCTGTCGTCGCTCCAGGGCGCGGCCGCGACGTCGATCCGCATCGAGGGCGTCCAGCATGAGTTCACCGCGATCCCGGGAGTCCGCGAGGACGTCACGGACGTCGTGCTGAACGTGAAGCAGCTGGTGTTCCGCTCCACCGGTATCGGTGACGACGCCGTCGCGACGTTGTCCGTGTCCGGTCCCAAGACCGTGACGGGCGCCGATCTCGTGGTGCCGTCCGAGTTCGACTTGGTCAACCCCGAGGCGGTCATCGTGACCCTCGACAAGGGCGCCAAGCTCGAGATGTCCATGCGTATCGAAGTCGGCCGCGGCTATGTGTCCGCCGACCGCAACAAGCGCAGCGACGACCCGCTGGGTGTCATCACGGTCGATTCGCTGTTCAGCCCGGTGGTCCGCTGCACCTACCTCGTGGAGAACACCCGCGTAGGCCAGCGTACCGACTACGACAAGCTCACGGTCGAGATCGAGACCAACGGCGCGGTGGACCCGGCTGACGCCGTGGCCCGCTCCGCCAAGATCATCAACGACCACATGATGCTGTTCGAGGACCAGTCCGAGGCGGAGCTCGACGTCACGTTCATCGACAAGCCCGCCGACGGCGCCGGTCCGCTCGACACGCCCATCGAGGACCTCGACCTCACGGTCCGCTCGTTCAACTGCCTGAAGCGCCAGGGTGTCAACACCATCGGCCAGCTGGCGGAGTGCACCGAGGCCGATCTTCTCAACATCCGTAACTTCGGCGCCAAGTCCATCGAAGAAGTGAAAGACAAGCTTCAGCAGATGAGCCTGGGGCTCAAGGGCTAGAGGGAGACTCAAAGCACATGCGACACCTGAAGAAGGGCCGCTCGCTCGGCAGCGATGCGAGCCACAGCAAAGCCATCATGCGCAGTCTGGCCTTGGCTCTGCTCGTGAACGAGCGCATCAAGACGACCGAACGGCGCGCCAAGGAGATCCGCGGGTTCGTTGACCGGATCATCACCTGGGGCAAGCGTGGCGACGTCCACTCTCGTCGCCTGATCATCGCCGCACTGGGCGGGGAGAAGAAGGTCATCAACCCGGCCACCGGCAAGCAGGACCTCGAGATGTCCTACCGCGTGATCCACGACATCGCGCCGCGTTACGCGGAGCGCGAGGGCGGCTACACCCGCATCCTCAAGCTCGGCCCCCGCAAGGGCGACAACGCGTCGATGGTCATCATGGAGCTCGTGGAGTAGAGCGCTTCGAGCGA
Organism: Coriobacteriia bacterium; assembly: GCA_003133285.1. Lineage (GTDB taxonomy): Bacteria > Actinomycetota > Coriobacteriia > Anaerosomatales > PALSA-660 > PALSA-660. Next base: position 4,138 of record PKWR01000210.1, on the reverse strand, counting down.
CGGGTCACTCGACACGCCAGGCTTCGGTACTATCTCGGGAGGGCCGCGCGCAAGGCGCCGGCCCTCCCGCTGCATTGAAAGGACCCGCCCGCCCGTGATCCGCTTCGACTCAGTGAGCTTCCGCTACCGCGGCGACGCACCACTCGCCTTGGACGGCGTCTGTCTGGCGCTCGAGGCGGGCGAGCTCGTGGCGGTCGTCGGCGCGAACGGTTCGGGCAAGTCGACGCTCGCGCGCCTGTGCGACGGGCTGCTGGAGCCCACGTCGGGCAGCGTCACGGTGGACGGCCTCGACAGCGTCGATCCGGCCTCCCTGTGGAAGGTCCGGTCGATGGTGGGCATGGTCTTCCAGGACCCCGACGACCAGATCGTCGGGACCGTGGTGGAGGAGGACTGCGCGTTCGGGCCGGAGAACCTCGGGCTCCCGAGCGACGAGATCCGCGTGCGCGTCGACTCCTCGCTGCGTGCGGTGGGACTCGACGGCCTGGAGCGGCGCGAGCCGCACCTCCTCTCCGAGGGGCAGAAGCAGCGGCTCGCGGTCGCGGGTGCGCTCGCGATGCGTCCCCGCTACCTCGTGTTCGACGAGCCGACCGCGATGCTGGACCCCGTCGGGCGCAGGGCCGTGCTCGAGATCACCGAGCGCCTCGCGCATGCGGAGGGTCACGGCGTCCTGGTGGTCTCGCACGACATCGGCGGCGTGGCACGGGCGGACCGCGTCATCGGCCTCGCCGGGGGCCGCGTTGTGTTCGACGGCGCACCGGAAGGGCTGATGGACGACGCGTCGATGCTCCTGCGCGTCGGTCTGTCGCTGCCGCCCGCGGCGCGCCTCGCCGCGGCGTTGCGGGCCCGAGGGCTCGACGTCCCCGCGCCCGCTGCCGATGCCGAGAGCGTGGTGGCCTCGCTGTGGCGCTGATCCTCGCGGACATCGCCTGTGTATACGCCGCGGGCACCTCGCTCGAGTCGGCGGCACTCCACGGCGTCTCGCTCACCCTCTCACGCGGCGACCTCGTCCTGGTGCTCGGGCCCACGGGCGCAGGCAAGACGACGCTGCTGCGTGCCGCAGCGGGCCTGCTGTCCGTCTCGCAGGGCAGCGTCGAGGTCGACGGGCTCCCCGCGAGCGGACGGGGATCGACGCGCGGCGCCGTGGGCCTGGTGTTCCAGCGCCCCGAGTCGCAGTTCTTCTCGCTGAGCGTCGAGGATGACTGCGCGTTCGGCCCTCGGAACCTCGGTCGCGCGCCCGGGGAGGCCCTGCAAGACGCCCGGGAGGCGCTGGCAGCCGTGGGGCTCGATCCGTCGACGTTCGGGCCGCGCGAGCCATGGTCGCTGTCCGGCGGCGAGGCGCGCCGCGCGGCGCTCGCCGGCGTACTGGCGATGCGTCCGCGCTACCTGCTGCTCGACGAGCCCACCGCGGGCTTGGACGCCGCAGGCAGGCAGTCGGTCTGCGCGGCTGTCGAGGAGGCGCGCACGCGCGCCGGCGTGCTGGTCGTCACCCACGACGCGGAGTCCTTTCTCGGAAGCGCGGACCGCGTCCTCGTCCTGCGGGGCGGGCGCCCCGCGTTCGACGGCGACGTGTCGGCACTGCTGCACGCGCTCCCGACCTTGGCAGCAGCGGATGACGTCGACCCGCCGGAGGTGCCGCGCACCCTGATGCTGGCCCGCGAGCGCGGGCTCCTGCCACCGGGGCCGCTCACCCTCGATGTCGAGTCCGCGGCCGACCTGCTCGCCGGCGCACTGCCGGGCGGTGAGCGGAGATGATGCGCATCACCGGGATCGGGCAGTACGTGCCGGCGGACTCGCCGGTGCACCGCCTCGACGCCGCGGCCAAGATCGGCGTGGTCGCAGTGTTCACGGTCGCGCTCTTCCTCGTGCACGGATTCGCCGGCCTGGCCGTGCTCGCCGCCACTGTCGCCGGGGCGACGGCCGTCTCGCGGGTGCCGGTGCGCGCGGTCGCGCGCGGGCTGAAGGCGGTCGCGTTGATCATGGTGCTCACGATCGTCGCCAACGCGCTGCGGTGGCAGCCCGCCGATGCCCTCGTTCGCCTGGGCCCGCTGGCGGTCGACGGGACGGGCCTGCGGACGGGCGTCTTCTTCGCCGTGCGGATCATGCTCCTCGTCACCGGCACGTCCCTGCTGACGCTGACCACCAGCCCGGTGCAGCTGGCCGGCGGGATCGAGCGCGTGCTGGCGCCGCTCAAGGCGGTGCGGGTCCCCGTGGGGGACCTGGCGATGACACTGACCATCGCGTTGCGGTTCATCCCCACCACGGCCGAGGAGGCGGAGGGGATCATGACGGCCCAGCAGGCGCGTGGCGCGTCGTTCGATGCGGGAGGTCCCATCGCCCGGGCGCGCGCGTACGCTCCGGTGCTCGTCCCGCTCTTCTTCCAGCTCTTCCGCCGGGCCGACGCCCTGGCCACCGCGATGGAGGCACGATGCTACCGCGGCAGCGGCGGCCGCACCCGCCTGGTGGAGGACCGGATGCGGACAGCCGACTGGGTCGCCCTGCTGGCCACCGGCACGCTGCTCGTAGTCGTGGGGGTCCTGCTGTGATCGCGCCGAGGACGACCGTGCTCGTGGTCTCCTACGACGGGGCTGCCTTCCACGGGTACGCCCGGCAGCCCGGCCTCGCCACCGTACAGGGCGCGCTCGAGGCCGCTCTGCTGACCGTCACGGGACGCCGGATCGAGACCGTGGTCGCGGGGAGGACCGACGCGGGCGTGCACGCCCTCGGCCAGGTCGTCAGCTTCGCCTCGGCGCCCGGCGACCCCGACCCGGCCTACCTGAAGCGCGCGCTGAGCGCGCTCGCCGGCCCGGAGATCGTGGTGACCGAGGTCAGCTCCGCGAAGGAGGAGTTCTCCGCGCGGCACGACGCGCTGCTGCGTGAGTACCGCTACCTGCTCGTGCCGGGGCCGACGCCGCCTCTGGCGCTGCGCGACCTTTCGTGGTGGACGAAGAAGACGCTCGACCTGCAGGCGATGCGGGAGGGCGCGGCGCACCTGGTGGGGGAGCACGACTTCCGTTCCTTCTGCGTCGGGCCGAGCGCGGAGGGCCGGCGGACCGTGCGGACAATCGAGACGATCGACATCCACCCCGAGTGCGAGCTCGGGGAGCACTGCGTCGTGGTGCGGATCACGGGTCGCAGCTTCCTGCACTCGATGGTGCGGATCGCCGTCGGCTCCCTGGTGGAGGTCGGCAAGGGGAAGCGCGATCCGGAGTGGATCGCGGAGGCCCTGGCCGCCTGCCATCGGGGCGCGGCCGGGATCACCGCACCGCCGCACGGGCTGACGCTGTGGCACGTCACCTACCCCGAGGACTGCTGGCTGTAAGCCGTGCGCGCCGGCGCGTAGACACGCCCGGTAGCGTTTGTTACGTTGACGGGCACCGTCTCGCGTGGCAGACTGTGAGGGTTCGTTCCGCAGAGCCCCGTAAACTCATGGAACGCACCAATCGCGAATCACGCGCAAGTGTTGAGGAGAACGAGTGAAGACGTACCACGCCAAGGTCGGTGAAGTCGAGCGCGAATGGCTGCTCGTCGACGCCACCGACATGACGCTCGGCCGGCTCGCGAGCGAGATCGCCCAGATCCTGAAGGGCAAGCGCAAGCCGCAGTACACCGCGCATGTCGACGTCGGTGACTTCGTGATCGTCGTGAACGCATCGAAGATCAGGGTCACCGGCAAGAAGATGACGGACAAGAAGTACTTCCGCCACACCGGGTTCCCCGGCGGTCTCAAGGAGATCTCACTCGGAGACCAGTTGGCGAAGCACCCGGAGCGCGTTCTCGAGCACGCCGTCAAGGGCATGCTGCCGAAGAACACGCTCGGCCGCGCCATGGGCATGAAGCTCAAGGTGTACGCCGGTCCGGAGCACAAGAACCAGGCCCAGAAGCCCCGCCAGATCACGCTGGAAGGTTAGCCACCTATGACTGATAAGGCTGTATACCTCGGCACCGGCCGCCGCAAGACCTCGGTCGCGCGCGTGCGCCTCATGCCCGGCACCGGAACCGTCACCGTCAACGGACGCGACGCAGCTGCGTACTTCGGCCGCGCCGTGCTCATGACGCTCGTCGAAGCGCCGTTCAAGGCGACCGACACCGTCGGCAAGTTCGATGTCATCGCCAAGCTCCACGGCGGCGGCCTCTCGGG
>PKWR01000105.1:183-31925 GCA_003133285.1 Coriobacteriia bacterium | reverse complement strand
ACGATCGTTGGCAGGATCAGTTCGCGGGGCATTCGTGGATCGTACCGCGAGGGCCGCGCGCTGTGTCCACTTCCGTCGGTCCGCAGGCCGCCGCAGCCGCGATTCAGGAAGCGCGACTCTCCCGCCCGCGTTCGCCTCGCAGGTAGGCGACCCAGTACACGCCGGCGACCAGCAGAGTGCCCCCGACAAGGTTGCCGGCGCTCACCGCCACGATGTTCCCGACGGCGCCGACGATCGATATCGCGCCCTGCCTGTCCAGTGCCAGCCCGAACGGCAGGAAGAACCAGTTGGCGATCGAGTGCTCGAACCCCATGGTCACGAAAGCGGTGATGGGGAAGAGGACTCCCAGGATCTTGTCGGTCACGCTGCGCCCGCCCATCGTGAGCCAGATCGAAAGGCACACGAGCGCGTTGCACAGGACGCCCCGCGCGAAGGCCTGGCCCAGCGGGAGGCCGGCCTTGGTGACTGCGATGGCGATCGCTGTCTTGCCCACGGCGCCGGCGTCCAGACCGCCGATGCCGGCCCACCACACGACCAGGACCGTTCCCAGGCAGCCGATCACATTCCCGGCGTACACGATGACCCAGTTACGCACGATGTCGCGGGTGCTGATCAGGTTGCTCGCCCACGCCATCGCCAGGAGGTTGTTGCCGGTGAAGAGCTCGGCGCCGGCCACCACCACGAGGACCAGCCCGAGACAGAAGCTCAGGCCACCGACCAGACGGGTGACCCCGAAGCCAAGGGTGGAATCGGTGACCACCACCGTGAACAGAAGGGAGGCGAGCGAGATGAACGCGCCGGCGAGTACCGCCAGCACGAACAGCGTCAGGGCGTCGGTGCGTGCCTTGGCTACCCCGAGGAGCTCGACCTTGCGGGCGATCTCACGCGGCGGGCGCGCGTCGCCCAAGAACGGTTGTTTGTCCATCCGGATCGATCCTGCCCCGGTGCTACGGCCAGACTACGGGAGTACGACTTGCATCCCGCTCCTACCCTGAAAGCGACGGGCTGAACCGCTTGCCGCCTCGGACGGTCGCTGCTACGCCAGGCGCTGGATACCGACGCCGATGAGGCCGGGACCCGTATGGACGACGAGCGCCGGGGTTATCTGGCCCTCGATCGCGTAGCGGTAGCCAGGCAGCCGCTCCTTCATGGTCGCGATGAGCGCGTCGGCCTCATCCTTCGCCGCGCCGTGCATCACCGTGATGTTGTAGTCCTTGGCTCCCGCCCCGAACTCGAGCGCCTTCTCGAGCGCCAGGCTGAGCGACTTCTTGCGTCCCCTCGCCTTCGCCACGGTGTAGTAGATGCCGTCGTCGTTGCACGAGATGACGGGCTTCAGGTCGAGCAGGGTGCCGATCATGCCCGCAACGAGACCGATGCGACCGCCCTTCATGAGGTACTCGAGCGTCGATACGCAGAAGAAGAGCTTCGTGTTCCGTGCCGCGTCTTCGACCCCCCGGCACACCTCAGCGAACGGGAGTCCCTGCTCGATCAGCTCGCCGGCGCGAATGGCGGAGAAGCCGCTGCCGATACCGATGTTCTTCGTGTCGATGTAGCAGGTCTCAAGCCCCTCCGGAGCAGGTCCGAGGCCGCTGACCATCTCGAAGGTGCCGCTGAGCCCGCTCGAGATGATGACGGCGATCACCTTCTCGTACCCGTCTGCCTTGATCTGCTTGAAGAGGTCCGCAACCGTCGCAGGACTCGGCAGCGAGGTCGAGGGGATCTCCTCGGAGAACCGCGCGAACACGTCCTCGGGCTGGATGTCGATCCCGTCGCGGTACTGAGCGTCCTTGTAGATGATCGTGAGCGGCGCCACGTACATGTGGTACTTGTCGCGATACTCCTTGGGTACGTCCGAACAAGAGTCGACCAGGATCGCGATCTTCTCTTGAGCCATCTCATCCCCTGTTCGCAGCTGGTCCCCCGAAAGCTTGTTGCCCGCCCAGTCTAGGTCAAAACGCGGCGGGGCTGCGGTCAGTCTGCGGCCGCCTTCGCCACTCCCCTGCCCCATCACACAGACTGGCACGTTCTGTGCTAGTATCGCGACAGGTAGCGATATATCGCGTTACTCACGTCAACGAAAGGAAACGAGATGCATCATCCTCACAATCCCGATGAGCCTTGTGGCCGCGGCATGCGCGGTCACCACACCGAGACCGGCCGTGGCGGCTTCAAGGGCCCGTTCGGCATGGGCGGCTTCCCCGGTCACGGCGGCCCGCGTGCTCGCCGCGGCGACATCCGCGCGGCGGTCCTGCGCCTGCTCTCGGAGCAGCCGATGCACGGCTACCAGATCATCCAGGAGATCTCCGCACGCAGCAGCGGCGCCTGGAGCCCCAGCGCCGGTTCGGTCTACCCCACGCTGCAGATGCTCGCCGACGAAGGCCTGCTCGTCTCCGAGGAGTCCGCGGGCAAGAAGGTCTTCAGCCTCACCGAGGCCGGGACCGCCGCNNGGCAACATGGACTACCGCGAGTCGGTCGGCAAGCTCATGGCCCCCGTCTTCCAGATCGGCAAGAACGGCTCGGCCGCTCAGATCGCAGAGGCCCTCGAGGTCCTGGACGAGACCCGCAAGAAGCTCTACACGATCCTCGCCGAGGGCTAGGATCTCCCGGCCGCCGGCGGGACCTTCCGCCGGCGGCCGCCGCCTGCTCGCCGCACCAAACCGCAACGCACTGATCCCCGGAGGACAGATGAAGGCGTCACAACTCCGCGCTCGCTACTGGCGCATCGTGTTCTTCTTCGGCCGGGTGACCCTCGGCGTCATCTTCTGGGAGATCGTTGCGCCGAAGCTCGGTCTCGGTGGCATGGCGGCGCGGAATCGCTCCGAGCGCTACCGCGCCACCGCGGTGCGGTTCCGCGCGCTCGCCATCAAGATGGGCGGGCTCATGATCAAGGTGGGCCAGTTCCTTTCGGCGCGCCTGGACGTCCTGCCGCCCGAGATCACCGACGAGCTGGCCGGCCTCCAGGACGAGGTACCGCCGGAGACTTTTGGCGCGATCCGCATCCAGGCCGAGTCCGAGCTCGCGCTCACGCTCGCCGAGCACTACGCCAGCTTCGAGGAGACCCCGCTCGCCGCGGCGTCGCTCGGGCAGGTGCACCGTGCGTGTCTGCGGGAGGCCGACGCGGCCGAGGCCGGGTTCGCCGACGTCGTGGTCAAGGTCCAGCGCCCGCACATCGAGCAGGTGGTCGAGATCGACCTGGCCGCGATGCGCAGGGTGGGCGGATGGCTGCAGCGCTACAAGCCGGTCCGCGACCGCGCGGACGTCAACGCTCTCATCGACGAGTTCGCCGCGACCGCTCGTGAGGAGATCGACTACCTGGCCGAAGGCAGCAACGCGGAGACGTTCGCGGCTAACTTTGCCGGCAACGAGTACGTGGGCGTGCCGCGGGTGGTGTGGGAGCTGACCACGAGGCGGGTCCTGACCCTCGAGGACGTCTCCGCCATCAAGCTCGGCGACTACGACGCCATCACCGAGGCCGGGATCGCGCGGTCCGACGTGGCCGCCACGCTCGCCGACACCTACCTCAAGCAGATCTTCGAGGACGGCTTCTTCCACGCCGACCCGCACCCCGGCAACCTGTTCGTCACGCCGCTGGAAGGCGTCGATGCCGACGGCGACCGCAACTGGAAGCTGACGTTCATCGACTTCGGCATGGTGGGACGGGTGCCGGAGAACCTGCGAGAGGGGCTGCGCGAGGCCGTCATCGCCGTCGGGACGCAGGACGGCGCCCGGCTGGTCCGCGCCTTCAAGACGCTGGACGTGCTGCTGCCCACCGCCGACCTCAAGCTGATCGAGCTGGCGAGCATGTCGGTGTTCGACCGCTTCGGCGGCATGAGCATGGACGAGCTGAAGAGTGTCGATCACTCGGAGATGATGAGCTTCGGCCTGCAGTTCCAGGAGCTGATGCTCAACCTCCCGTTCCAGCTGCCCGAGAACCTGCTCCTGCTGGGCCGGTCGATCGCGATCCTGTCGGGGATGTGCACGGGGCTCGATGCGGAGTTCAACCTGTGGAGCTCGATCGCGCCCTACGCGACGTCGCTCATCTCCGACGAGGGCGGGTCGACCGTCGACACGATCCTGTCGGAGGGCTCGAAGATCCTCAAGACGGTGGTGGCGCTGCCGGCGCGCGCTGACCGCGTGCTCACCCAGATGGAGCACGGCGAGTTCAGCGTGCAGACGCCGATGCTCGACCTGCGGATCCGTCGGCTCGAGCGGTCGGTGGGCCGCATCGTCAGCGGGCTCGTGTTCGCGGCGCTGCTGATCGCGGGCGCGATCCTCTACGGGGGCGACCCGCTGTTCGGGAAGGTGCTGATGGGCGCCTCGGTGCTGCCGCTGATCGGGCTGATGATCGGCGGGCGCGGCGGGCATCCCGGGCGGCGGTAGAGGCCCGCTCGCGGACGGGGCGCTTCGGCTTCGGCAGCCGCGTCAGGAGGAGACGATGAGCCCGCCCTCGCCGGCGTAGGTCGCCATGGCGGGACCCATCTCGTTGACGATGAAGCCGCGCGGATGGCACGCCTCGCCGATCGCTTGGACCAGCCACTCCGCATCGTCGGGGTTGTTGAAGTGCGTGATGCCGACGTCGCGGTCGGAGAGGTCGGGACGCCTGGCGACCATCCTCTCGACGGTCCGATGCAGGAGCTTCTTGTGGCCGTGCACCTTCTCCAGCAGCACGACCTCTCCCTCCACGTCGTTCAGCAGCACCCGGATGTCGAGGGCGCTGGAGAGCGTACCCTGGAACCTGCTGAGCCGCCCGCCCTTCACGATGTTCTCGAGGGTGTTGAGCAGGACGAGGGTCTTCATCTCACCGCGGTACCGGGTCAGCTCCGCGACCGTCTCGCCGATGCTGTGCCCGGAGCCGAGCAGCTCGCACGCCCTGACGACGTGCAGACCGAGGCCGAGCGAGGTGGTCAGGGTGTCGAAGACGGTCACGTCCGCCCCGGTCAGGTCCCGCGCGAGACAGGCGGCCTGGTAGGTCCCGCTCAGCTTCGAGGAGAGCGTGAGGCACAACAGCGGACCGTCCGCGGCCGGCACCGAGAACGCCGCCTCGAAGGCGGACGGCGAGGGCTGCGACGTCTTCGGCAACTCGCCGGTTCGGGCCATCCACTCGTACAGCTCGCGCTGCGTGATGTCCAAGCCCTCGCGGAGGACCTCGCCGCCGATGTCGATCATCATGGGGACGACCGTGATGCCCCACCGGTCGAGCAGCGGCTTCGGAAGGTCACATGTACTGTCGGTCACCACCTGCGGCGTGTGGATCGCCCCCTCGGGCACCTGGAGGTAGAAGCCTGGCTGTTTCTTCCTGCCCGTTTTGGGCCAAGACTGCACGCGAGGGCGGCTAGCGAGCGGCGGTCAGACGATGACGGCCAGAGCCGCGAGGAGGCGGTCGGCGTCGGCAGCGCTGCTGTACGGCGCGAGCCCGATCCGGGTGCCGCCCGTGTCGCCGAGGCCGAGCCATTGAGACTCCCAGCCGCACCCGGCGAGATGATGACGAGGAGCCGCCGACGCTTGCCAGGAAGTCCGCGGCCGCAGTCGTGCCCGCCATCAGCTCGAACGCGGGGGTGCCGAGCCCGAAACGTTCGGGCACGGTACTCACCGACGGCAGCAGCTTGTCGGGATCCAGCGTCTCGACGAGAGCGGGGGACGCGACCAGCACGCCGCAGTGCGGTCCGCACAACTTGTACGGAGAGCAAGCGTAGAAGTCCGCGCCCCCCGGATGCACGCACAGGGCTCTTGACTGGTTCATGATTAATCATATAATCGCGTTAATGTTTATGTGATTAATCAACCAGGCGAGGTCCCCTCATGTACCGCTACGAGATCACCGAGACCGTCTTGGAAGGCGTTCGCCGCCTCGACCAGTTGCGGGGGCGACTCGACGCGCAGGGTCCCCTGCCCCGCATGTGGGCTGGGCGAACCCGCCGAGACCTGGAAGCCGAAGCGGTGGCGGCGTCGACGATCATGGAGGGCGTCGCCGTCACGGTCGACGAGGCCCGCCGCATACTGGCGGGCGATCGGCCGGGCGGTGTCACCGCGGAGGATGCGGGCCTCGTCGGCGGCTACCGGGACGCCATGCACTTCGTGCTTGCGCGCGCTGACGCGCCGTCGTTCGCTTGGCAGAGTGAACTCCTGTTGGGTATCCACCATCTCGTGTTGTCCGGCTCCTACTCCGCCGGAGCCGGACGTTTCCGCGAAGTCCAGAACTGGCTGACGAACCGAGGGAGCGGCGAGCAGGTCTACGCGCCGCCTTCTCCGAACGCAGTGCCCGACCTGGTCGAAGGCGTGATGGACTGGATGAACGCGACAACCGATCCGAGTCCGGTTCACGCCGCCCTTGTTCACGTCGCCGTCGCCGGTATCCACCCGTTCCGCGATGGCAACGGACGCACGGCTCGAATCGTCGCCTCTCTCGCGATGTACCGGTCGGGCTTCCGCTCGCCCTTGTTCACGAGCCTCGAGGAGTGGTGGGGCCGGCACGTCGACGACTACTACCGAGCGTTCGATTGCCTGGGCCCGGAGTGGAATGCCACCACCGACGTGACTCCGTTCATCGAGGCGCACGTCAGTGCCCAAGTGCGCCAGGTCGAAGCGCTCTCGCTACGCAACGCGACCGAGCGTGCCCTGTGGACCGCGCTCGAGAACCTGGTCGTTGGCGAACTGGGACTGAACGAGCGGGTGACGCACGCGGCGTATGACGCACTCTTCGCACGCGAGGTCACGAACGGCTACTACCGGGGAATGGCGGACGTGTCCGCCGTGACGGCATCGCACGACCTCGGGAAGCTCGTTGCTGCGGGGGTTCTACAGGCGCGCGGAGCCGGTCGCAGCGCCCGCTATGTGGCGATGCCCGCCCTCTTCGAGCGGATCGCACGCGAGGCGGGAATCGGGTCAGAATGGCTCGCTCCCTCCAAGGACCTGCGTGAGCAGCGCGACCTCATGTTGACGGGCGTGGCGCGACGGCTCCACGTGGAGGGTGAGGACTCAGGGTCCGGCGCGTGATCCAGAGAGCGTCGTTGATCCGCCGGGCTGGATCGTGCGCCACTCGCCCGACTTCTCGATCGCCGCGAGGTTGCGCTTCCGTCGTGTCCCTAGCGGATCTCCGCGCGCTTCGGGATCGAGTCCATCGCGCCACGGCGGCCCACAGCGATCGCCGCGACGCGGCACGCCCACCGTGCGGCATCGACCATGTCGGAGCCGTCCAAGAGAGCGTCGACCAAGGCCGCGCAGAAGGTGTCGCCGGCGGCAGTCGCGTCGATCGGCTCCACCTGAACGGGCGGGACGTGGACGGTCCTGTCCGCTTGGACCACGAGCGCTCCATCGCTGCCGAGAGTGACCACGATGCAGCCCGGCCCCTTGAGCGCTCTCGCCATCCGCGCAACGACGTCGAGATCGTCCGAGGGCGACGTCTGGCACAGACCCGCCAACTCGTACCGGTTCGGGACCAGCACGTCGACCCGGGACAGCAGTCCCGCGGAAACGGGACGCGCCGGTGCCGGGTTCAGCACGAAGAGGCCGGTGGCGAGCGTCGCAGCGTGCTCCACGACCGTGGCAGCGATCTCCTGCTGGACGAGGACGCAGCGGGCTGACGCGATGCTGTCACGCACGCGGTCCAGGTCCTGGGGGGCCAAGCCCGCATTGGCGCCCGGGCTCACGACGATGGTGCTCTCGCCGTCCTGTTCGACGAGGATGACAGCCTGTCCCGTGGATACGGGCAGCCGCAGTATGCCGCGCGTGTCGACTCCCTCCGCGGCCAGCAGGTCGATCATCCAGCCGCCCTCGACGTCGTCGCCCACGGCTCCCACCATTGCCACGGACCGCCCGAGACGGGCGCAGGCCACCGCTTGGTTCGCACCTTTCCCTCCGCCGCTGCGGGTCAGGTCCGAGCCGAGCAGCGTCTCGCCGCGCCTGAGCGCGTGCGGCACCCCTATCGAGAGATCCACATTGATGCTGCCGACGACGACGACCTCAGCCATAGCTAGCCACCGCACCGATCATGAGGTCCCAGAACCTCTCCGCGTCGAGCTCGGTCGCGACCATGGCGTTGTCCGGATCGCCCGAAAGATGGTGAAGGTCGACCACCGTGGCGCCCCGGGTGTAGCGCCCCGCGGTCTCGACCGCCACGGGCTGCGGCAGACAGACCACGATCGAGGGATCTATCACCCGGGCCACCGCCACGGGATCGTGGAGCGGCGGCGACTCGAAACCCCACGTCTTGAAGTAGCTCGACCCGAAGAAGGTCAGGAGCTCCACACAAAGGTCCCCCAGCTTCGTTCCCAGCGCCCGGAAGCGAGCGAGCACCTCGGGGGTGGCGAGCGCCTGATGTGTCACGTTGAGCCCGCACATCGTGACCTTCAGACCGCTCCTGAAGACGATATCTGCCGCCTCCGGGTCGACGCGGATGTTGAACTCGGCGTAGGGAGTGTCGTTCCCGCGGTCGGTCGACCCGCCCATGATCACTATCTCCTGGATGCGGTCCGCGATCCGGGGCTCGACCCGAAGGAGCAGCGCCACGTTCGTCAGAGGCCCGATCGCGACGATCGTCACGGGTTCGGGATGCTCGGTGATGACGCGCCGCATGAGGTCGACGGCGCTCTCATCGACCTGAGGGACCGTCGGGTCGGCGAAGGCGGGCCCGTCCAGCCCGGACTCGCCGTGCACGTAGCCGCCGATGTGCAGCGAGCCGAGCAGCGGACCGGCCGCGCCGGCCGCGATCGGGACCCCTGTGATCCCCGCGACCGTACAGATGCGGCGCGCGTTGAGGGTGCACTTCTCCACCGTCTGGTTCCCACCGACGGTCGTGATGGCGAGCAGGTCGATCTCGGGGCTGGCGGCAGCGAGCAGGATGGCGAGCGCGTCGTCGTGCCCCGGGTCGCAGTCCAGGATGATCGGTCTCGGCATCTGTACCATCAGCCCTTCGCGAGCCAACGGACCGCCTGCGAGAACAGCGCCGCATACCCCGGCCAAGCGATGAACTCGTCGGGACACCAGTGCGGGCCGATGTCGGACGCCCAGGCGAGCGTCCGTCCCTTGCCGACCTCGCGCACGGCAAGCAGCGGGTCGTCACCCACGCGCGCGATCACGACCGCGTCCTCCTTGACCCGGAAGCGGTTGTAGCCCAGCAGCGCGGGCCACTCCGTTCCGACGCCGGCGAGGATGGCGTGCGACGTATCCGCGACACGCGGCACGATCCCCTCCGGCGCCTCGACCCGGTCGTCCCATGGCTCGATGATCGAGGGCAGGACGCCGTCGACGACGGTTCCCCGAAACATCGCCTTGCCCTCGAAACCCTGGAAGCTGAGATAGCCGCCGGCCATCATGAGCCCGCCGCCCGCCTCGACCCACTCCGCAAGTGCCTTGAGGCGATTCGGCGTCCGCTTGCCCCGCAGCCACGTGTCGGGATGGAGCAGGATGCTGTTGGCGCCGATGTCCGAGAGGATGACGACGTCGTAGGCCGACAGCGCTTCGACGTCCATCGGGAATCCCTCGGGGACCTCGTGCGCGGGCATGTAGACGACCTCGATACCCGAGGACTCGAGCGCCGTACGAAGAGGCGCCACTCCCGTATGGAATGTCACCGACGTGAACGAGTCGAAGCCCTTGTAGTGCGTGGATTCACTCACCCAGGACTCTCCGGCAATCAGGACCTTGGTCATGATCGTGCTCCTTCCGCCGCGGACTCGAAGACCGCTCGGGGGTTGCTGGTTAGTAGGTCGACGGCGGATTCGCGCGTGACGCCGAGCTCGCACAGTCGAGGCAGGAAGGCCGAGGGGATGTGGGCGTATCCGAACCCGCCATAACGGCGCAGGAGCGTCTTCACGAAGATGTCGCCCGACAGCAGCAGCCTGCCGCCGTAGCCGTCACGCATGAGGCCGGCGATCGCGCGTGCGTTCGCATCGTCACTCGGGCTCTGCCCCTCGCCCGGGTAGAGGAACTCCATCCCCAGCATGTCGTATTCGATCCAGGCGCCCCTGTCGGCGAGCGCCCGCTGGTAGTCGCCATCGTCCTGGCTGGGGTTCATATGCGCGAGCACGGTCGCGCGCACGTTCCCGCCCTCTCCTTCGACGATATCCAGGACGCGCCCGCCGTAGCGCAGCCAGCCCGGAAGGTGCACCGAGAGCGGTACGCCGGTGCGCCGCTGTGCCCGCGCCGCGCCACGCATGACTCGCACCTCGGCGGGCGTGAAGTCGGGGCTGATACCGATCTCGCCGATCACTCCGGCGTGGATACCGCCCTCCCCCTCCGTGATCTGGCGCTCGATATCCTCGGCGATGTCGTCGACGGTCATCGACGCGACACGCGCCGGGTGCGATCGCTCAAGGTAGAAGCCGCAGCCCATGACGATATTCAGGCCGGTACGCTCAGCGATCGCCTTGAGCCCCCGCGGGTCGCGGCCGTTCCCGTCGAGAGTCTGCTCGACTATCGTCGCGCCTCCCGCGGTCGCGAACCTGCCGGCCTCTTCCACGGCTTGGTCGACACTGTCGAGTCTCGTGTTGTCCAATGAGAGATAGGGATCGTTGCGCAGCCGCCCCAGGTACTCCATGCGCACCGGGCCGCGAGCGATCTCCTCACCCTCGGCGTCATCGTCGCGGGGCCGATGCCACGCGCTGCTGCCGTCGAGCAGCAGATGCTCGTGGAACAGCGTCACGCCGAGTCCCGCGGAGTCGATCGGTCCTGTGACCGTTCGCACCTGCACCATCAGCGCCTCGCAGTGCCGAACCGCGAGAAGATCCGCGTGTTCAGGAAGATGGCCAGCAACAGGATCGTGCCCTGCACTATCTGGATATAGAACGGCGAGACGTGCATCAGCACGAGCCCGTTCGCGATGACGCCCAGGACGATGGCGCCGAGGATCGTTCCCGCGATGCTTCCGCGGCCGCCCAGAAGACTCGTGCCTCCGAGCACGACCGCGGTGACGACCTCCAGCTCGAACCCGACGCCGGCGTTCGATGAGCCGGATGCGAGTCGTCCCGCGATCATGATGCCGGCCGTTGAGGCCGCGAGCCCCGAGATGATGAAGACCCAGAGGCCGACGAGGCGCGTGTTGACACCCGTGCGCCGAAGCGACTCCGCGTTGGATCCGAGGCCCACCACGTAGCGGCCGAACGGGGTCTGTGTGAAGACGACCCATCCGACTATCGCAACGACTGCGGCGATGATCGCGGGCACCGGCACCCCGGCGACGCGCCCCTGACCCAGGACCGTGACCCAAGCATCGCTCGAGATGGGTGTCGAGTATCCTCCCGTGACGAGCAGCGCGATACCGCGGACGATCGACAAGGTGGCCAGCGTGACGATGAACGGCGGCAGACCCTGGTACGACGAGAACCACCCGTTGACCACGCCCACTGCTGCGCCCAGCAACAGCGCGACCAGGAGAGCGACCGTCGGATCCTGACCGCTGTGGATCATGAGCGCGAGCAGGGAACCCGACAGCGCAACGATCGATCCTACGGAAAGGTCGATGCCCGACGTGGTGATCACGAACGTCATCGTGACGGCCACCACGAGCGTGGGTGCGATCTGTCGCAGCATGTTCAGTATGTTGTCGGGGGCGATGAAGCTGTCGGCCATCACCGAGAATGCGGTGAAGAGGACCACCAGGACCACGCCCACGGCGATGGTGGGAATGTTGCTTCGTGCCCACGCCCTCAGGTGATCGGCTCCAGTCTCGCGCCCTCGCGCGCCCTCGGTCGGGGCGACTGTGGGCTCGGTCATTGTGCGTGCCCCCTACCGACGATCTCCTGGACAAGGACCTCGAGCGTCGTGTTGGCGGCCTCGAGGTCGGCACGCAACGTGCCCTCATACATCACGCACAGCCGGTCGCAGACTCGGAACAGGTCCTGGAGTCTGTGGGTGATGAGGATGACGCCCACCCCGCGGGTGGCGACCGTGCGGATCAACTCCAGCACCGTCTCCACCTCGGAGACCGCCAAGGCCGCGGTCGGCTCGTCCAGGATGAGCAGTCGCGGATCGAAGTTCACCGCGCGCGCGATGGCAACCGCCTGGCGCTGCCCTCCCGACAAGTCCCTTACCAGCGCGTCCGTGAAAGGGATGCGGATGTTCAGCGAATCGAGCAGGCGGCGCGCCTCGGCGTGCATGCGCCGCTTGTCGAGCGCCAGCCCGCCCACCCGGCGGGGCTCCCGGCCCAGGAAGATGTTGCCGGCGACATCGATGTCGTCGCACAGCGCCAGGTCCTGGTAGACCATCTCGATTCCGAGATCCTGCGCTTCGCGCGGAGTCGTGTAGTGCATCTCCGCGCCATCGACCCAGATCTGCCCGCCATCGGGCACGTAGGTGCCCGCCAGGCACTTCATCAGAGTCGACTTGCCGGCGGCGTTGTCGCCGACGAGACCCAGGACTTCTCCCGGGGCCACGCGGAGGGTGACGCCAGCCAGTGCGTCGATCATGCCGAACCGCTTCCGGATGTCCTTCATAAGGATGCGGTCCGGGCTCGTCTGCACTGCTTTGATGCCACCCTCCACGTGATCCTCCGATGTCCGGGACGCTACTTGAATATGGCGCGGTAGGGCTCGACGTTGTCCTTTGTCACGATCGTGATCGGCACGCTGATCACCTTGTCGACGGTACCACCGTCGATGAGGGTCTTGGCGGCCTTGATGGCGTCGAGGCCCTCGGTCTTCGGATCCTGCTGCACAACGCCGATGACGAAGCCGTCATCGATGCCCTTGATGACCTCAGCGGTGAGGTCCCAGCCGAACAGCTTGGCGACAGCGGTCTTGTTCTGCGACCGGACTGCGGCGACCGCGCCGACCATGGCCGGCTCACCGGTGGAGTAGAAGACCTTGGTGTCCTTCTGCGCGGTGAAGAGGTTCTCGGCAGCGGCCATGGCGGCCTCCTGCTTGTTCTGCCCGTCAACGACCTGCGAGATCGTGTCGCCGGCGGCCTTGACGGTGGTCGTGAAGCTGTCCTTGCGCTGGTTCTGAATGAAGGAGTTGAGCGCCCCGATGATGCCGATGTTCTTCGGGGTGATGTTGTTCGTGGCCATGTAGTCGGCGACGAACTTGCCGATGTCTGCGCCCGCAGCGCCGTTGTCGACGCCGACCTGAACGTCCACGGCGGGGTCGGTGACGATCGCATCGACGCAGATGATCTTGACGCCGGCCTTCTTCGCTTCCTGGATCGCAGGCTTGACTCCCTCGACGTCGATGGCGACGACGACGATAGCCTTGAAGCCCTGCGTGACGAAGTTGGCGATGGCCTCGTTCTGCTTCGCCGGGTCATCGTTCGCGTTGAAGATGGTGAGATCGACGCCGTTCTCGTCGGCGGCCTTCTGGGCTCCCTCGTTCATCTGATTGAAGAAGATGGCCTGCTGGTTGATCTGCACGAGACCGACCTTGGGCTTCGCGGCAGTGCCGGTCGGTGCGCCACCTGTGGTCCCGGTCGACGTACAGCCGACCAGCGGAAGCGCGGTCGTCCCTACGAGGACAAGTGCAAGCGCGAGCATCAGTGCCTTGCTCCGTGCCATAGCACACCCCTTCCAGATCCCTGTGGGTAATCGATTACCCTGACTTGAGACCTAAGTATCGGGACGTTGGGCGTTTCGTCAAGAGGAGTCGTGTGACGTGGCTGTCTGCGAACCGGCTGCGCTGGTACGCAGGGCCGATGCGACATAGACTTGGACCTTGGAATGGACCGTTCGTCGAGGAGCCCGCGTGTCAGTCACCATCCGCGATGTCGCCCGTCATGCCGGAGTCTCGGTCGCAACCGCGTCCCGAGCGCTCACGGGAAGCCGCAACGTGCGTCCGGAGCTGGCTGCGCGGGTCGCCGACGCGGCACGCACCCTGTGCTACAACCACAACGCCGTTGCTCGGGCCCTTCGCAGGGGTCGGACCAACACCGTCGGCATGGTCGTCCCTGAGATCGGCAACCCGTTCTTCCCCGCGATCGTGGAGGCGGTCGAGCGCCGCCTGGAGGAAAGGGGCATGGACCTGATCCTCTGCGACGCCCAACAGGACATCGCCATCGAACGACGCCGGGTGCTCACTCTCGTCGGTCGACAGGTCGACGGACTCATCATCGTTCCCGTGTCGGCCACGGACAGTCGCGCGGCGCTTCTCGAAGCCCAACGGAGCATCCCGATCGTCCAAGTGGACCGCTTCGCCGACAACCTCAGCGCGGACTGGGTGGGCGTCGACGATGAGGTGGGGATCGCGCAAGCCGTCGACCATGTCGCGTCACTCGGAGCCACGCGGTGCGTGTTCGTGAGCGCCAAGCCGAAGACCTCGTCCGCGCAGCAGCGCCTCACCGGGTTCGAGACGGCCGTGCACCGCGCCGGCCTCGATTCCCCGGCACCGCTGCTCGATGAGTTCAGCGTCGACTGGGGGCGGCGGGCCGCCCTCGAGCTGATCGCGCGAGGGGAACGGCTCCCCGATGCCGTGATCTGCGGGAACGATGTGATCGCCTTCGGCGTCCTGAGCGAGTTCCGGCGTCACCATGTCCGCGTTCCCGAGGACGTTCTCGTGACCGGGTTCGACGACATCCGGTTCGCCGAGTTGGCCGATCCCCCGCTGACCACCGTGCGGCAGCCCCGCGACCGTATGGCGACAGAGTGCCTTCGCCTCCTCGACATACGCATCGCCGACCCCGATGCGGCCACGCAGCGGATCGCAATCTCCCCCACCCTGGTGATCAGGGAGTCGACCGGCGGCCATTCGTGACGGACGTCATCGGACTGGCCCGCTCGCTCATCCGGCTCGACACATCGGGCTCGAATGAATCCTTCGCCGCCGAACGCCTGGCCGAGACGCTTCGCGCCTGCGGCATGTCGGTGGAGCTGGACACGCTGGACGCAGGACGTGCAAGCCTGATCGCGCGATCTCCGGGATGCGGTCCGGCGCCGATAACGCTCACGGGCCATCTCGACACCGTCCCTTTCCGCGCCGAGGATTGGGACTGCGATCCGCTCGGGGCGGAGATCGCGGACGGCCGTTTGTACGGACGGGGCGCCAGCGACATGAAGTCCGGCGTGGCCGCGCTCGTCGTGGCCGTGGAGCGCCACCTGGCTCGCGTCGGCTCCGGGGGCCCGGGCGTGCTCCTCGTCCTCACCGCGGCAGAAGAGAGCGGATGTGAAGGCGCGCGTCATCTGCTCCGCGGCCGATCGTTGCCGTCGGGCGGTCCGCTCCTCGTGGCCGAGCCCACCGGGAACCGCCTCGTGTCGGGCCACAAGGGGGCCCTGTGGCTGGACGTCACCTCGCAGGGGAGGGCGGCGCACGGGTCGCGCCCCGACCTCGGCGTGAACGCGATCACCCCTCTGGCCCGCCTCGCCGTCGCTCTCGCCGACGAAGGACTTCCGGGAGAGCACGCCGTGATGGGACCGGTCACCGTGAACGTCGGGACGATCACGGGCGGCACCAGGGTCAACCTCGTCCCCGACCACGCTTCGATGAGCGTCGACGTCCGTACGGTGCCGGGATGCTCGTCGACGATGCTTCTCGCGCGCCTGAAGGCCCTCGCCGGTGATGCCGCTCGGGTCCGCGTGACGCTGGACGTACCCGCCGTGTACTCGTCGCCTGACACCGCGTTCGCGCTGTTGGTCGCACAAGCGACGAGAGACGTCACGGGGGAGGCCGCGTGCGCCGCGCCGCCGGTGACCTACTTCACCGATGCCGCCGTGCTGTCGGAGGCGATGGGCGGCGCAGACACGGTGATCCTGGGGCCCGGGGACCCGGAGCAGGCGCACATCGTCGACGAGAGCTGCTCGATCGATCGCGTCCACCAGGCCGTCGAGATCTATGAGACCGTACTCGACCGCTGGTCCGCACGGGGAATGGCCTGCTAGCCAGCCGCCCGACGGAGTCGGCAGGCGCAAATCCGGAGTTCGCCTTCGCCATGATGCGGTCCATGTCCGTACGGCTGCGGCGGATCGACGACAGGCTGACCGATCTCGTCGCCAAGGGGCGCCTGCCCAAGGAGGAGGCCGCGAGGCTCGGCGCGCACACCGCGTACCAGGTGCCCGACCCTCAGAAGGGTCTGAGTCCGGATCCCTCCTTGGAATGCCACTGCAGCAGTTGGCTCAAGTGCTCCAGGCGGATCTCGTCCTTGGCGCGCAGCTTCTCGAAGTGCTGCTCCACGTCGTTGATGCGGTCGCCCATCCGTTCGATCACTTGCCACACCAGCGGCTCGGCGACCAGTTCCCTCAGCGCTGCGGGGCGGATCACGCTCAAAGTCGTCTCAGCTGTCGCCTGCGCGGAGACAACACGCAGATGAGGGCCGGACAGAGCCAACTCACCGAAGAAATCGCCTGGCTTGAGAACGGACACGGTCACGTCCTTGTCATGGTGCGTCCCGAAGATCCTCACTTCTCCCGAGAGCACGGTGTACAACTCAGTCGCAGGATCGCCCTTGCGGAAGATGAACTCGCCTTCCGCCTAGGTCCTCAGTTTGCTGTTCGTGGTCAACACGTCTCCTCCCCTGCCATTCGCGGTCGGCTCCGCCAATGCTTCCACGATCCGGACAACCCTCCAAGAACGCCCGTACCGATACTGCCCGCTTCCGTGTGAGACGTCACACGGGACCCGACACCAGCCCGGCTGGCGGAAGCAGACCGGGCCACCAGCGGTGGCCAAACGATACCCTTCGGGCCGCCTACCCGAAGGAGGGGCCGCCAAGAGATGGTCTCGGGCGAACAAGACGCCCGCCCCTCGCGGCCAAGGAGCGGGCGGTTCACTTCGTCCCGGCGGAGGGGAGGACGCTCGCTGCGGTCGAGGCGCCCCACGGTCACCCGCTGGCACCCGCGGCTGGCTGCTATAGACCCTTGATCAGAGTGCCCGCAGCCAGCACGACGAAAGCGATCAGTTCCACCCAACCCGGATGCCCCGAAAGCGGCGGGATGTTCACGAGCTTCAGGACGATGCCGACGACGGCGATCGCCACGGCGATCCAGAACGTGATCTGCTTCGGGGCCTTCAGTCTCATCTCTACCTCCCGGGGAATCGAACAGGGGTCGGACTGCCGTCAGCGACGAACAGCGCGACGGCGTCTACAGCTTGTAGCCGATGGCGCGCAGCAACCCCTTGCGCCACGCCACGGCCTCATCGTCCTCCACGCCGAGGGGCGTGGCGCCGTCGACCACGCCGAGGACACCGCGGCCCGCATCGGTCTGCGCGACGATCACCTCGACGGGGTTGGCGCTGGCGCAGAAGATGCCGACGACCTCCGGCACGGCAAGGAGCGCTGGTAGCACGTTGATCGGGTAGAAGCCCTCGGCGAGCATGAGCACGAACGTGTGGCCCGCCCCGATGGCGAGCGCGTTGTCGGTGGCGAAACGCTGCATCTCCTCGTCGGTGCCCGTCACGCGTACGAGCCGCGCACCCGACGCCTCGCAGAACGCGACCCCGAACCGGATCCCAGGGACCGAGTTCACCATCGCCTCGTGGATGTCTTCGACGGTCTTGATGAAGTGAGACTGGCCGAGGATCACGCTCGCCGTGTCGGGCTTGCTTATGGGCACTGCTGTGAGTTCCATGGCGCCTCCTGGCCGGGCTGACACAGGAGTATGTGCCCAGCGTGCGGACGTTCGTAGCCGAACACGATTGACATACTCACTGGGTGAGTGATATTACTCACCATATGAGTGATAATCCGCTGATAGCTCTGTTCGCATCCAAGTCGCTGGTGCGACTTCTCTCGGTGCTGCTGCTGAGCCCCGACGAGTCCTTCTACCAGCAGCAACTCGTCCGCATGATCGGCGGTCCGCTACGCCCGATCCAACTGGCCCTTGACCGGCTCACGACCGCCGGAATCGTCAGCAAGCGCCGAGACGGCCGCCAAGTCTACTACCGCGCCGAGACATCTCACCCCGCATTCGGCGACCTGCGCTCACTCTTCGTGAAGACCTTCGCGGTCGTCGACGTGCTGGCGGCAGCACTGGCTCCGCTGGACGGGATCGAGTTCGCCTTCGTTCATGGATCGGTCGCCTCGGGCAAGGAGCATGTGGGCAGCGACATCGACCTGTTCGTGGTGGGAAGCGTCAGCAGGCGACCGTTGGCAGCAGCACTCTCCGCCGCCGAGGGGCACCTCGGGCGTGAAGTGAATGCGACCGTCTACGACCATGCCCGTCTGGTGCAGGCCATTCGCGACCGCAACCATTTTGTTCTCGATGTCATGTCGAAGGCCAAGATCTGGGTGACGGGTGATCAGGTTGAGTTTGAGCGATTGGCTCGATGAGGGGCGCATCAAGCGACAGGATGCGAACCGCGCCGAGATCCAACAGTTGCTGGCGGTCGTCGACCGTGATCTGGCGGACGCCAACGTGCGCCGTCTCTCGGTGGATCGCCGGTTCACCACTGCGTATAGCGCGGCGCTGCAACTCGCCACGGTCGTCCTCCGAGCGAGCGGTTTCAGAGCGTCGTCGACCTCCGCGGGGCATCACTGGGTGACGCTGGCCGTGCTCCCGGAACTCATGGGACCCGAACAGAAGGACCGCCGGGTGTACTTGGACTCGTGCCGTCGCGCGAGGAACCAGGCGGACTACGATCGCATCGACGTGGTTTCGAAAGCCGACCTTCAGGAACTCCTCGAGGATACCTTGGCGTTCCGCGGTGAGACGCTCGATTGGCTCCGGCGAGGGCACCCCGAGCTGGCGTAGCGGCCGGGGCAGCCCGCCGCAACCCGGACGACCTCTCCGCAGACCCTGCAGTCGAGGCGGTTGTGGCCCAGGAGCGCCTTCCAGGCCGCGCGGGCCTCGGGCGGGACGTTCGCGTAGCTCCCGTGCTCGGCGAGCGCTTTGCGCATGGCCTTGATGCCGCTCGCCGCGATGCCCGGACCGTACTTCGCCGGTATCGCGATGTCCTGGATCCGGGCGTAGAGCGCCAGCTTGTGCGCGCCTCCCCAGCCCTTCGGGAGCTCGATCTCGGGATGGATCTCCCTCAGCCACGGCCGCGCCGTGTTCAGTGCGTTGCGATAGCGCGCCGTCAGCCGCTCCACGAGGTCCGGGCCCGTGACGTGCTCCTCGACGATCTTCCGGTCGTGCGTCGCCCAGGAGACCAGGAGCCGGTCTCCCTCCTCCGCGAGCTCCACCATGCGACGGACAGCCGCGTCCAGCGTGCGGCGCTTCAGCTTCTGCGCGCCGTCGGTGTGAGGAACCGGCGTTGAGCCGATACAAGGCGTGTTCCACTCCCGGGCCCTTGTCGGTAGCGAGGAACTGCACCGCGCGGCCACCGGCCACCCGTCACTCAGGAGCGGTTCGAAGGGGGGCTGTTGGGTTCCACTGCCAGATGGAGACATGAAACTCCCGAACCCGGTCGCCAGAAGGGGCGGTGGCGTCGGGACTGCCCCCGTGATGTGGCATCCGCGTGCTGGGCGTGCCTTCGGGTCGTGTCCGACGCCTGATCATCGGCGGCATGCGGTCGGCGATCGTGCCCAGGATCTCGACCCCAGTCGCACCGGCGAAGGGCGCGACGGGGCGCGCGACGGACAAGGAACAGCAGGCCGGGAGNNCTCCCGGCCTGCTGTTCCTTGTAGAGGCAACCGGCTTCGTGCCAGCGACCCTTGGGCCACGAGCACACGGCGACCGCACCCAGTCCGTGGATAGAGGACAGCCTGCCCACGCCGCGATGACGCTGCAACTAGCGGATCGTGTATCCGCCATCGACGAGCAGGTCCGCACCGTTGATCATGTCGGCACCGTCCGAGGCAAGGAAGACAGCAGCGGCGGCGATTTCCTCGGGAAGCGCGAAGCGACCGGTCGGGATCAACTCCTTCAGCGCGTCCCCCTTCGGACCGGCCCACGCCTTCTTGCCGAGTTCGGTCAGGACGACCGTCGGAGAGATCGTGTTGACCGTCACGCCGCGGCCCGCCCACTCGGAGGCCATGACCTTCGTCATGCCGATGACGCCGAACTTGGAGGCGCAATATGCCACGTGATCGAACAGGGCGACGGAACCCGCCTGAGAGGCAAGATTGATGATCTTGCCGTGGCCCGCGGCGAGCATCACTTTGCCGACGGCCTGCGACATGAAGAACGTCCCGCCCAGATTGACCCTGATAGTCGAATTCCATGCGTCTGCGGTCAGTTCTTCGGCCGGGGCGAGGGCCACGATGCCCGCGCTGTTCACAAGTATGTCGATGTGACCGACGGCGTCGACGATGGTCGATACGGCGGACGCAACCGACGCGGGATCCGACACGTCGCAACTGACGGCCAGAACGCCGTGACCGAGCGCCGCCGCCTCTGCCTGAGCGACCTCCAACTTGAGGTCGACGATCACGACTTTGGCTGCCTTGGCGTGGAACGCCTCGACGATGGCCTTGCCGATTCCCGATGCGCCGCCGGTCACGACCGCGACCTTGCTGGTCAGCGGGAATGACAGATCGATGCTCGCAGGTGCCTCAGACACGACTGTCTCCTTTCGTTCCTGGAAAGCGCTCCTATGAAGCGCTCTTCTGACCCTCTTCATACGCGGTGATCACGGCGACCTTGTCCGCAGATGCCGAACTCGCGTCGAACCTGTAGTTCAGCCACTCGGAAGCCAAGCGGCGCGCCAACTCGATCCCGATGACACGCTGACCCATGCACAGGACGTGGCAGTCGTTGCTCAGTATCGAACGCTCGACCGAGTAGCAGTCGTGAGCGGTCACGGCGCGGATGCCAGCAACCTTGTTGGCGGCGATCGCCATGCCAAGGCCGGTGCCGCAGATCAGGATGCCGCGGTCTGCCTTGCCCGCAGCGATCGTTTCGGCCAGAGCGATTGCGGTCTCGGGGTAGTACGGGGTCTTCGAGCCGGCGACCACGCCGACGTCGATAACCTCTGCCACGCGATCGTCGGCCACAAGGTCGGCCTTGATCCGCTCCTTGTAGTCGAACCCGGCGTCGTCGGATCCGACGACGACCCTCCACTTCTCGGGACTCATGTCCATCTGTTCTCACTCGCCTTCGCGCGAATCGTTGGTCCTTCGGGAATCTCAGCCGCGCAGTGCCTTGCCGATCGCCTCCATCGACATCGCGAACGAAACCGCGCCCGCGTCCGGAGTGCCCACGCTCTTGTCCGCAAGCGGGCGCGCACGGCCGATGCGGGGCCGCAGCGGCGCAGTGTCTTGTGCGGCCTGCTTCGCCGCAGCGGCCGCCTTGTCCCACGCGTCGGCCAACGGATCACCGGCGTCAACCGCCCCGGTGAGCGTCTGGGCGAACGGGACCATCGCGTCGATCATGGTCTTGTCGCCGAGCTCCGCTCCGCCCATCGAGCGGATGGTGGCCACAGCAGCGCTCATTGCCCCAGCGACGTCGGCGGCGGTGATCGTCTCGGCGTCGTCTCCCAGGTGCGTGCCGACCTTCGCGACAGCAGCGCCCCACAGCACGCCCGACGTGCCGCCAGCCTTGCCTGCCCACGAGTCGCCGGCGGCCTTCAGCAGGGAGCCGATGCCACCTTGGCGCTCATCGATGGCCTTACCAGCCTCCGTAGCGGCGGTGATGCCCTTGACCATGCCGCGGCCGTGATCGCCGTCTCCGGCCACAGCATCGATGCGACCGAGCTCGTCCTCTGCCGCTACCAGCGTCGCTTCCATGGCCTCGAGCGCCGCAAGAGCGCGCACCGCGGCCTTGCGGGCAGCCTCACTCGACTCCAGCGGACCGGCCTGGTCCGCGGCGGCGGCGCCCACGTGGATCTCTCTCCGCCTTACGGTAGTGCCCGGATCGCGGCCGATCATGCCCTTCTTGAAGGCCGGCGTGTCGGCGGCCGCACGCCAGAAGCGCTCGAGCTCCTCGTCCATCGTCATGATCGTCAGCGAGCAGCCCGCCATGTCGAGACTGGTGACGAGCTCTCCGGCCTCAGGGTCGACGACCTCGTAGCCCTTCTCGGCGAGCAGGCGGGAAACCGACTTCCACACAACGAAGAGCTCCTCGTACTTGGTGGCGCCGAGTCCGTTGAGGATCACCGCGATGCGAGGCCCGTGCCCCTCCGGGAGTTCCGCGAGGACGCCGTCGACGAGCATCTTCGCGAGACCCTCAGCCGTGGGCAGGTCCTCATCGGAGATCCCGGGCTCGCCGTGGATGCCGAGGCCGAGGCCCATCTTGCCCTCCACCACTGTGAAGAGCGGCTTGTGCGCTCCCGGGAGGGTGCAGCCGGCGAAGGCGACACCGAGGGTGCGCGTGTTCGCGTTGGCATGGATGGCCAGTCGCTCGACGTCATCGAGGCTGTAGCCGGCGTCCGCCGCGGCCCCTGCGACCTTGAACACCGTGAAGTCGCCGGCGATGCCGCGCCGCTTCGACATGGTCTCGCGCGGCGCGCTGGCCAGGTCGTCGGTCACGTAGAACGCGCGGACGTCCTCACCCTCGGCACACAAACGTGCCGTGGCTTGGTTGAAGTTAAGGACGTCGCCTGCGTAGTTGCCGGTGATGAAGAGCACGCCGCCGCCAGCGGACGTGGCCTTGGCGACGCTGTACGCATCGTCGGCAGAAGGCGACGTGAAGATGTTGCCGACGACCGCGCCATCCGCAAAGCCCTCACCCACCACGCCGCAGAACGCGGGGTAGTGACCCGACCCGCCACCTACAACGACCACGACCTTGCCATCGCGGGGCTCGGTGGACCGAACGACGCCACCTGGCACCAGCGTCACGTACTGCGAATAGAGACTCGTGAACCCCGCGAGCATGTCCTCCATGAAGGTCGCGGGATCGTTCCACAGGTGCGTCATAAGCTGACTTCCCTCCTCCGCCGGGGCGGACTTCGCCGTGGACGTGCACATACGGAAAGCATGCGTGCATGGAACCAGTGTCTACGACCCTACGGCAGACAAGCAGAACCTGGCCCACGGAGAGCTTCCGAAACCACCCATCCCCCGCTGCCTGTCTAGCCAAGCATGTACCCCAGTTATAGCACCGCACCGCGCTTCTCCGCTGGGCGTAAGAGCAATTGCAGGCGGGTGCGCGTGTCCCTGACGTGACGTATCATGTTCCGGGGTAGATACATCGGTGGGCGGCCGGCCCCGAAGGGGTGGTTCGAGAGATGGTCGATGCGCCAGCGCTTGCCGTCAGCGGGGTACAGAAATCCTACGGCGGCGTCCTCGTCCTAGGCCCGACCACCTTCGAGGTGGCTGCTGGACACGTCACTGCCCTCGCGGGCGAGAACGGGGCGGGCAAGTCCACGGTCCTGAAGATCATCTCCGGCCAGGTTCACCCGGAGGCCGGAGAGGTCCGGGTCTTCGGGGAGCAGCTCTTGCACAGCGACCCGCAGAGCGCACGTCGCCTGGGTGTCGCCATCGTCCCGCAGGAACTCGCGCCATATCCGGAACTGACGGTCTACGAGAACATCTTCGTCGGCCGCGAGATTCGGAATCGCGCCCATATGCTCGATCGCGGCGAGATGGCCAAACAGGCGCGGAAGATGCTCGAAGTCTTCGAGCTGGACGTCGATCCTCGCCAGAAGATGGGCCGGCTTTCCACTGCGCTAGTCCAGATTGTGGAGATTGCCAAGGCCACGACTTGGGGAGCGCGTGTCCTGCTCTTCGACGAGCCGACGTCGGCCATTGCTGATCACGAAGTCGGCCGCCTCTATTCCGTCATACGGCGCCTGCGCGAGCAGGGTGTGGCGATGGTCTACACGACCCACCGCATGGCCGAGATCCAGGAGGTGGCGGACAACGTCATCGTCCTGCGCGACGGCAAGCTCGTCCTGGAGGCGGATATCGCGAACGCGAACGAGGCGACGGTCGTACGCGCCATGGTCGGCCACGACATGGATGCGCTCTTCCCTGAGCAGGCCATGTCGACCGGCCCGGTGCGACTCGAGGTCCGCGATCTTCAGGTCGAGCGAAACGGCCCCACCGTGAGCTTCGACGTCAAGCAGGGAGAGATCCTCGGAATCGGTGGTCTGGTCGGCGGCGGTCGCACCGAGATCGTCGAGGGTGTGTACGGCATTCGGCCATCGTGGGGCGGTACGATCACGGTGGACGGGGAGCCGGTGAGGCGCCATCACCCGTCATCGGCCATTCGCTTCGGGTTGTCCTTCGTTCCTGAGGACCGCAAGGGCGCCGGATTGGTGCTGCTCCGGTCCGTTCTCGACAATGGCGCCCTTCCGCATCTGAGCTCCTTCACCCGCGCCGGCTGGATCAACAGGCAGAAGTGCAGATCCGAGGTCGGCAGAGCGATGAAGGCCGTCAAGCTCAGTTCACGAGGGCTCGGCCAGCTCGTCGGAACGCTTTCCGGCGGCAACCAGCAGAAGGTCGTTCTCGGCCGCTGGCTGACCCGGGACGCACGCGTGCTGCTCCTGGACGAGCCGACGCGCGGGGTCGACGTCGGTGCCCGTGGTGAAATCTACTCGGTCATCCGTGACCTCGCCGTATCTGGGCTCGCCGTTGTCGTCGTCAGCTCCGACATGCCAGAGCTGATCGGCCTGAGCCATCGTGTACTCGTCGTTCGGGAAGACAAGATCGTCGGAGAACTTGACCGCGCGGCGCTCGACGCCGCTGACGCTCAGGAGCAGATCTTCAGACTGGCCAGCGGGCAGGAGATCGAGGTCCTCAAGCCACAAATGAGCTGATTCGCCTGCACACGCAGGAGGCACGCAAAGAGGGGCTTGAAAGAACGTTCCAGTAGGCGCGATCGGCAGGGAGAAGCGACATGGCTCAGGTACCTGGAGACGCTGCGATCGAGAGCACCAAGACTCGTTGGGACAAGAACCGCGTTCTGGATCTGGGCCTGAGGAACTTGATGGTGCTGGTCGTCATCTTCGTCGCTATCTACTTCAGCATCGTCAATCCCATGTTCGCGACCGTGCCTAACATGCGGACGATCCTGATCGCTGCAGCGCCGTTCGCGCTCATCGCTCTGGGTCAGACGCTGGTGATCCTCACCGGCGGCATCGACCTGTCAGTCGGCAGTGTCGTCGCACTCAGCGCGATGACGAGCGCCGTGATCATGGTGGGCCATCCCGAGCGCATCTGGATGGCTGCGGGGGTTGGAATCCTTGTGGGCCTCGCCGCCGGTCTTGTCAGTGGTACGGTGGTGTCCCATCTCAACGTGCCCCCATTCGTGGCCACACTCGGCATGCTCAGCATCGCCTCAGGTCTTGCCTATGCGATCGGAAACGGCGCTCCGATCAACGGGCTGCCGATGCAGTGGGACCAAATCGCCGAAACGCACGTGTTCGGCCTGCAATTGCCGGTCGTGATCATGATCGCGGGCTTCCTCATCCTCGGGGTCGTGATGGCCCGAACGTCGTGGGGCATGCGCGTCTACGCGGTGGGTGGAAACCGGACTGCCGCGGAGGTGGCCGGCGTGAATGTGCGCCGGATACTGACAAGCGTCTACGCAATCAGCGGCGCCCTCGCCGGGCTCTCGGGCGTGATCCTGTCGTCCCGTGTCATTTCGGCGGCGCCGTACTTCGGCAAGGGATACGAGTTGGGCGCGATCGCGGCAGTCGTAATCGGCGGCGGAAGCCTCAGCGGAGGGCGCGGAACGGTCTGGGGCACGTTGCTCGGCCTGCTCCTCATCCAGACCCTGAACAACGGCTTGGACATCATGGTTGTTCCCGCCTATTGGCAGTCGGTGATCAGCGGTCTCCTGATCGTGTCCGCTGTCGCCGTCGACTTGGTCGCGACCAAACGGTCGAACCGATAGCGAACAGGGGAAAGGGGGCATGTTAGTTGTATGCGCTTGTTGTCATTGGCTACTCGGTGGCGAGACGGGCGAGTCAACAGGGGATTCCCGAACCGATCCGTGGCTCTGGGAACACGAGAGAGAAGGGCAGGGGAAGTCCATGAGTCGGAAACACGTACTGCTTGGAATCGTAGCCGTGTTTGCAGCAATCGCGATGGGTCTCGCGGGTTGCAGCTCCGGGACCAGCACGACAGGCGGCGGGACGACCACGACGCCGACCGCGAAGAAGGTCCGCGTCGGTGTCACCGTCTACAACATGTCGTCCTTCATCACGCAGGGCAAGGAAGGCATAGAGGCCATCGCCAAGGCGGACGGCGTCGAACTGCTCTGGAACTCAGCGAACAACGACGTCGCCACCCAGGCGAGCCAGATGGAGTCGCTGATCAACCAGAAGGTCGACGCGATCATTATCGTCCCGGTCCAGGCCCAGTCCCTGCAGCCTCAGCTGCAGGCCGCGAAGGATGCGGGCATCCCGGTCCTCGCCGTCAACACCACCCTGAGCAATGAGGCCCTGATCACCTCGGCGGTTCTGCCGGATGACGTGGCTGCAGGTGCCCAAGAGATGCAGATGATGGCCGACAAGCTGGGTGGCAAGGGCAACATCGTCATCATCCAGGGTCCGCTCGGTTCTTCGCCGGAACTCGACCGTACCAAGGGCATCATGTCGGTCCTCGCCAAGTACCCGAACATCAAGGTACTCGCCAAGGACACTGCCAACTGGGCCCGCGAAGAGGCCATCAACAAGGTCAAGAACTGGATCTCCTCCTTCGGCAACAAGATCGACGGAATCGTGTCTGAGAACGACGACATGGGCCTCGGCGCCGTCGCGGCGCTCAAGGAAGCCAGCATGACGAAGCCGGTCGTCGGCATCGACGGCATCGAGGACGGTCTCCGCGCCGTCAAGAGTGGCGAGTTTATCGGCTCATCGCTCCAGCACGGCCGCGTCGAGTTGGGCACGGGTCTCGCGGTCGCCGAAATGGTCATCAAGGGCGAAACCTTCAAGAAGAACTACGTCTACACGATGCCCCCGATCACCCCGGCGAACGTCGACCAGTACATCAAGAACGTCGTGACCGAGAAGGACGCCTTCCTCGCGCGGCTCCCGGAGCTCGTCGCGAAGAACATCGCCTCGGGCGACATCGCCAACGAGCAATAGAAGTCGGCGGCAACGGCGGCGGGGTCGATTCACTCGACCCCGCCGCCTTCTTCTTTGCGTGTCGACAGCGTTACAAGCAAGACCGGTCAGCGCCAAGCGCCGGAAGCGATGCTCGGCGAACGGGGCGGCGTATCGGTAGTCAGTCTGGCCGGTCTCGGGATTCACGGTCTTTGTGGTGGCGCAGATGATCATGCACCCGCAGGTCCTAATCCATCGCTACATTCAATGTAGTCGCCTAAGCCGATGCAATTCCCACTGGCAGAAGACTCCCGTGGGCGACGCCACTCGCAGACAACTGCAATGCGGATCCGATGGCGCAACCGGAGACGGACCCAGGCCGACACGGGGACTGCCTATCCCGGCGTCAGGCCACGGATACCCGCGGCATGCCTCTCGGACCCTCGACCCGACAGACACTTGCGCGACCATCCGTCGCGATCTCACCCGAGCCCGCACCGAGCGGCCGGGCGGCGAGTCGAGCGTGTCGTCACCATGGCTCCTCCCTGTTGGACTCCGCTGTACGACGTCCAACACAGGGGCGCGCAAGCGACGGGAACTTGAACCGTCGTGCCGCGTGTCTGCCACCGGGGTCGGGCGGGTACACCGAGGGAGCAAGCCCGGCTGCGCATCGACGGAGAGAGCCGTTCGTGCCCCTCAAGCTCACTTTGCAGGACGCCAGCAGACAGTTCCGCATCCCCATTCGCAAACTGGCCTTCCTGATCCGGACCGGAGCGATCGAGGCGGAGCTCGAGGACAATGGTCTGCTCATCTCCGAGTCGGAGCTCCGCCGGTACGCCGACCAGCCCCCTCAGGTGGTGGAGAAACACCACGCGTCATACCTGAAGACGCTCGGACCCGGACTCATCACGGGCGCCTCGGATGATGACCCCTCAGGCATTGGGACCTACTCGGCGGTTGGATCGACCTACGGCCTCGGGTTGTCGTGGCTGGCGGTATACCTGCTTCCGATGATGATCGCCGTGCAAGAGACGGTGGCGCGCATCGGGATAGTGACTCAGAGCGGGCTGGCGCACGTCATCGGCGCCCGCTATGGCAAGCGCCTGCTGTACCCGCTCGTGGGTCTGCTCCTAGTCGCAAACACGGTGAACATCGGTGCCGACATCGGGGCCATGGCCGCATCGCTGCAGCTGCTGGTGCCCATGAACTTCATCGCAGGAGTCGCCGCCCTCACGATCCTCATGACGGCACTCGAGATCCTCGTGCCGTATCACCGCTACTCCCGCATCCTCAAGTGGCTGACCGTTTCACTGGTCGCCTACATACTCACGGGCTTCATCATCAGGCCGGATTGGGGAGCGGTGCTCCGCAGCCTCGCGATCCCGACCATCCAGCTCAACACCGGCTTCCTCGCAGCGATGGTCGCGGTCATGGGCACGACGATCACTCCATACCTGTTCTTCTGGCAGGCCTCCGAGGAGGTCGAACAGGAGCGCGACGAGGGCGAGCTGGGCGACTTCCGCACCGTCGCACTGACGCATGAGATCCGCGAGATGCGCACGGACACCTACACGGGCATGGCGCTCGCCAACGTCGTGTTCCTGTTCATCATCGTCACCACCGCTTTCGTCCTGCACGATCACGGCATCACGAACGTCGACTCCGCGCAGAAGGCCGCGTTGGCGTTGAAACCCCTGGCCGGCAACTTCGCCTCCGTGCTCTTCACGCTCGGGATCTTCGGCGTCGGGCTGCTCGCCGTGCCGGTGCTGGCAGGCGCATCGGCATACGCCGTCGCGGAGCTCCTCAAGTGGCACGAGGGACTGAGCAAGCGCTTCGAAGAGGCGAAGGGCTTCTACTGGGTCATCATCGCGTCCATGCTCGCCGGCATGCTGCTCAATCTTGTCGGCATCAATCCGATCAAGGCGCTCTACTACGCCGCGATCGTCAACGGGGCTATCGCCCCGATCCTGATGTTCTTCATCTTCAGGATCGGGCGGGACACGAAGGTGATGGGGCGGTTCACGAACCCGCCGTGGGTGAACATGTGGGGGTGGATCGTGACTCTGGTCATGGGCGGCAGCGCCGTTGCGCTCTTCGTGTTTGCGGCGCTCGGGAAGTAGAGGAAGCGGCGCCAGCCCATGGGAACAAGGGCAATCGGCGGCCATGGAGAGGAGCACGATGATCGTCGAGAGCAGCGACAAGAACTCAAGCCGGTGCCGGTGTCCGGGCTGCCCCACGCACGATGACTGCATGAAGAAGGACGATGAGCGGCTCTACTGCTCGCGCGGGCAGACGGACTGCGATCCCTCGGGCCACGGCTGCCTGTGCAGCGATTGCCCCGTGTGGGCCGAGAACCGGCTCGGCGGCCGCTACTTCTGCATCGAGGGCGTCGCCAGGTAGGCCGCAACCGGGTCCGGCAGGCGCGTCGGCCGCCACGTGAGATCCGAAGGACCGAAGCCCCGAAGCTTCTCCGCGTACAACCGGGCGTCCTCGGCCTGCCGCGCCCCTACCCTCGGGTCCTCGACCCGAGGGTCACAACAGGAACGGCGGCGGCAGGACCCTACCCCCGGTGCGCCGCGCAGAACTCCCGGTACTCTTCGAGGTTGCGGCGCAGAAGCGCGGGCGTATCGAGGCCGTAGGGGCAGTTGCTGCGGCAGTGACCGCACTCGGTGCACTCTTCGATGCGCTCCATCTGCTCGCTGAACTCGTCCGTGAGGAAGTCGGCGTAGGGTGCGCGCGCCATCAGGAGCGAGAGTCGCGCGGCGGTGGGGATGGGGATCTCCGCCGGGCACGGCAGGCAGTACCCGCAGCCCCGGCAGAAATCGCCGGAGAGCTCCGTGCGCTCCCTCTCGATCAGAGCACGCATCGCGTCGTCGAGTGCCGGAGGGTCCGCCTCATAGCGCAGGAACTCCTCGAGCTCGTTCTCGCGCTGAACGCCCCAGATGGGCAGGACGTTGTCGTATTGGCGCAGGAACGCGAACGCCGCATCCGGCCGGCGGATCAGACCGCCGGACATCGCCTTCATCGCGATCAGGCCCACGCCGTTGGCGCGGCACGTCTCGATCAGCGTGAGGTCGTCGGCCGAAGACAGGATGTTGAGAGGGAACTGGACCGTGTCGAACTTGCCCGACGTCGCCGCCTCCAGCGCGACCGGCAGGCGGTGGTTGGTCAGGCCGATGAAGCGCACGAGTCCCTTGCGCTGCGCCTCGACCGCGCCGGCGTACGCGCCCTCCGGGTCGTCGTAGTCCACCGTCGTCGGGTTGTGCAGCTGGTACAGGTCGACGTGGTCGGTCTTCAACTCGCGCAGGCTCGTCTCGAGCTCCTGAAGCAGCGTCGTTCGGTCCCGGGCCATCGACTTCGTGGCGATGCGGATCTCGTCGCGCACGTCGGCCAAGGCGACGCCGATCTTGTGCTCGCTGTCGGTGTACATGCGCGCCGTGTCGAAGAAGTCGATGCCGGCGGCGTATGCCATGCGCAGCAGCCTTCCCGCCTCAGCCTCGCTCACGCGCTGGATGGGCAGCGCGCCGAAGGCGGTGCGCGAGACCACGATCTCTGTTCTTCCGAGCCGGATCGATTCCACGTCAGATATCTCCTTGTGCAGCGTGCGGGGTGGGTGTGGCCTCAGCCGACNNCCGACAGCGAGCCTCTTCCGCCCTGTCTTGCCTACAGCCCGAGAGCCGCTCGCTTCTCCTCGACGGCCCCCACGTGGTTCTCGAGATGTCGCGTCATGAGCATGAGCACCTGGAGCACGGTCATTTCGCGATCCGCTCTGCGCAGCGCGACGCGCTCCCAGACCTCCGGCGGAAGCTGACGCAGCTCCTCGGCCATCTGCCCGCGCGCCGATTCGAGCGACCCGAGTTCCGCATCGAGATCACGCTCCGGGTCACTTGTGATCTCGGGATGGGCGCCCTGCGTGAGCGGTGGCTCTTCACCGGCGATGGCTCGCTTGAGGCGCCCACCCAAACCACTCTCGGAATCGACGATGTGGGTCACAACCTCGTGCGTTGACATCTTTCCAGGGATCGGGCGGGCGTGCAGTTGTGCCGCGTCCATCCCGGCTATGGTGTTGCGCACGAGCGCGGGCCCTTCACGATAGCGTGCTATGAGTTCCTCCGGCGAGATGTCGTCGGCGATAGGAACTCGCTTCGGCTGAGGCTGATCGTTTTGCATCGGGCGCTCCCCTTGTGGTCACTGCACACCGTGTTTCGATGATCGCCATTCTGCTCCTCGCTTGAGCCGGGCGCAGGTCGAGACTCGTTAGAGCCAGCGTCCTGATAGTCCAGGATATCTTGCACCGGTAGGCCACCATGGCGAGCGCGATCCAGATCCCGCCTCCGACCGGCTGCTGCTCGAACCCACACGCGGCAGTGACTGTAGTATGAGCTCACACCGCCCCGGCCGAAGCGGAGGGCCGGGCGCGCGGCGAAGAGAACGCGCGGATGGAAGCGCAGAACACCGAGATCCTGAAGCGGCTCGAGATCAAGAACTGAGAGACGCGCTCGAGAGCGGCCTCAAGATCGCGACGCCCACAGGCGATTATCGGCGAAGGGGATCCACATGATCGACGCAGTGCGCAGTAGGCGAAGCATCCGGCGATATCAGGATCGCCCGATAGATGCCGGGCTCATCGAGCAGTTGCAGGACGCGATGTTGCGAGTTCCGTCGTCGCGCAACTTGAAACCCTGGCGCTTCGTGTTCGTAACCGACAAGCCCTCGCTACAGGCGCTGGCCCACGCCAAGGCTTCTTTCGGTGAGTTCATCGGCAGCGCTCCGCTTGCTGTGGCGATCTGCGGAAACGCTTCGGTCTCTGACTGCTGGATAGAGGATTGCGCCATTGCGGCAGCAACGCTTCAACTCGCTGCCACGGATCTGGGGCTGGGATCGTGCTGGGTCCAGATTCGTGCTCGGCAGCACGCAGACGGCACTCCTGCTGAAGCGCACGTCCTCAAGGTTCTCCACCTGCCGGAGGAACTGCGCGTCCTGTGCATCGTCTCGGTGGGCTACCCTGCCGAGATCAAG
>PKWR01000105.1:0-151 GCA_003133285.1 Coriobacteriia bacterium | reverse complement strand
TAGGAATCTGAAATAGAAAGCCGCAAACACCAAGACAATGCCGACATTCGCTATCAGCCGTTCCCAGAATCGATTCCTGAAGAACAGCAGATCTACGCTGACGACAACGGCTATCAATACCAAGACGCACAGCACCACATAGGTAGTCTTT
>PKWR01000146.1 GCA_003133285.1 Coriobacteriia bacterium | reverse complement strand
GTCGCCCGGGCGTGCGGGGGCCGGCTGTAGCCCGCGGTGGGCGGCTGCGCCGGGGCAGGGTGCGGGCGCACCGAAACGCGGAGCCGCACCGCCCGCAGCCTGCTACTATTGGAGCGCTTCCACCCGGGTCTGTGGTTGCGGAGGCTCCTTCGGGAATCTCCTAGTCCATGGTAGACGCGGCCAAAAGGATCCACGTAAGCCGGCGGGAAACCGTCGCGCGAGCATGGCGCGTCTTAGGGGTAAGTCGTACCGCCCGGTTTCGGTCGCATCCCGCGGCCCCGGGCGAGAGGGCCGGTAGTGAGATCGCATCAAGCGGAAGCCCCCGTATGCGAGTGTGGGGCCAAAGACCAGGTCAGCCGGGTGGAAGCACACCGATAGATACCGTGACGACGGAGGCGCGACGCATGACCAGACGCACGCTCACCGCAGTGGCTCTCGCGACCGTCCTCGCGCTCGTGGCGGGCTGTTCGGGCGGGATCGCGGCCACCAAGCTCGAGCCGCGTCTCTCGCCTCCTGCGATCACGCGCCCCGGCGTGCTGCGCGCGGCCATTGACCTGAACTACCCGCCCTTCGGCGGTACCGTGAAGGGGCAGCATGTCGGTCTCGACGTCGACGTGGCCGCCGCGATCGCCGAGCAGCTCGGTCTGAAGCTGGAGATCGTCGACGCGACACCGGCGGGAGGCGCAGACCTCGCGCACAACAGCAAGGTCGACATCGTCCTTGGCGGTCTGACAGTGGAGCAGTCGGTCTCGCTCCAGCTCGCCTACGCCGGCACCTACGTGACCGACTCGTCCGCGGTCTTCGGCTCCGATGTGGCCTCTCTCACGCTCGGCGACCTGTCCAAGAAGCGCATAGCGGTCCAGATGGGTTCTGCGTCCTACTGGTTCCTCCTGGACAAGTACGGCGAAGGTCCGCTGGTGGTCAAGCCGACCCTGCTCGAGGCGATGCAGGCCGTTG
Source organism: Coriobacteriia bacterium (assembly GCA_003133285.1). Lineage (GTDB taxonomy): Bacteria > Actinomycetota > Coriobacteriia > Anaerosomatales > PALSA-660 > PALSA-660. Next base: position 2,694 of record PKWR01000146.1, on the reverse strand, counting down.
CCGCGGGCAAGGCGGACATCATCGCGGGTGACGCACTGGTCGCCCCCTACATCGGACGTCAGGTGACCGGGCTGAAGTACGGCGGTCAACTCGCCGCGGCCTATCCGATCGGCGTCGGCGTGGCCACCGACAAGGCGAAGCTCGAGGCCGAGGTGCGTTCGATCCTCGACAAGCTTTCGTCGCAGGGAGTGCTCGAGACGCTGCGCCGTAAGTGGGCCGGCGACCTCCCGCGCTTCACCGTGCCGGCGAGCGATGCCTCGAGCGATACCTCCGCCACGCCCGAGGCGACCGCGACGCCGTAGCCGCGCGTCTCCGCCGGTTCCCTGGCGCGAGTCCTTCGCGCATACTCCGCCGCCGGCCACGCGCGCGGCGCTACACCACCCCGCATGGGATGGTGTAACGTATGCGCTGATGCGGGGCCATCCGGCGCGACGCCGTGGCTCATCGGCTTTTCCTGAGGAGGAGATATGGTGAAGTACGGCAAGTACGTCGCGCTGGTCGCAGTCGCCGCGCTCGCGGTGGGTACGCTCACGCTGGCCGGTTGTTCGCAGCCCGCCACCCCGTCCACGCCCGCCCCGTCGACGTCGACGACGGCTCCGGCGCCGGTTCTCAAGGTGGTCACCCCCGGCACCCTGATCGCGGGTTCCGATACGTCGTTCCCGCCGTTCGAGTCGATGAAGGGCAACGTCGCTGAGGGCTTCGACGTCGACCTCGGCGCCGCGATCGCCAAGGAGCTCGGACTCACCCTCGAGTTCAAGTCGTACAAGTTCGACACGCTGATCCCGACCCTCGTGGCCGGTGGCAAGTTCGACGTGATCATGTCCGGCATGACGATCAACGACGCCCGCAAGCTGGAGATCGACTTCTCCGACCCGTACATCAACTCGAACCAGTCGATCGCGGTCCAGAACTCCTCGACGGCCAAGACCGCCGCGGACCTCACCGGCAAGAAGATCGGCGTGCAGTCCGGCACGACCGGCCAGGCGTGGGCCAAGGAGCACATCAAGGGCGCGCAGCTCGTTCCGTTCGATGACGCTCTGGCCGCCTTCTCGGCCCTCCAGGCCGGCAAGGTCGACGCGGTCGTCAACGACCTGCCCGTCTCCGCCGCCATCGTCAAGGACACGACCCGTGGCCTGAAGATCATCCAGGAAGTCGCGACGGGCGAGCAGTACGGCATCGGCGTCTCCAAGGCCAATCCCGATCTGCTCAAGGCGATCGACGCCGCGCTTGCCAAGATCAAGGCGTCCGGCGAGTACGACGCCATCTACAAGAAGTGGTTCGGGGTCGCTCCTTCGAGCAACTAGTTCCCTCCTATACCCCCGAACGCTAGCGTGATACAAAAGGACGATGCGAGGCCCCCGGCCCGGCTGGGGGCCTCGTGCGTTCGACGAAAGGGATCCGATGAAGCGACCTGCGCGCTCCGGTAGACGAATTCCAGCTCCGATCGTCCTCGCCGCTCTGCTCCTGCTTCTGGTGCCGGTCGCGGCCTTCGGGCTGGACGCGGCGCAGACGGACGTGACGATCGATCAGACCACGGCCGGTCAGCCCACCCGCTTCTCGTTCGAGACGGTGACGTCGTCGGGCGAGACGGTCCTCGGAGCGGACTTCGTCTTCCCCCAGGGGACCAACGTCACGAGCGTCACCGCCGAGGCCGTCACGATCGTCGGGTTGGATCAGACGAAGGTGCAGGTCAAAGAGGCGATCAGCGGGACGACGATCCATGTGACCTTCACGCCTTCCGTGGAGCCCAGCAGTTCCCTGCGCGTCGAGTTGCACGACGTCGTGACCCCGCTGGTCGGCGGCAACATCGCGATCACNNATCAGCTTCTGGCTCGACAAGCAGGCGTGGGTCGCGGCTTGGAACAAGGTGCCGATCCTGAACGGGTTCTTCAAGCCGCAGCTCATCGTCCAGGCCGTCCCGCTGCTGTTCTACGGCTGGCTCCTGTCGATCGGGCTCATCGCGGTCGCGTACCCGCTGGCCATCCCGATCGGCCTCGCAACGGCCTTCCTCAAGATGTCGAAGTTCGCGCCGCTGCGCTGGATAGCGAGCGCGTACATCAACGTGATCCGAGGCACGCCGCTGTTCCTGCAGATCTACATCGCGTTCTTCGGACTGCCGCTGATCGGCATCCAGCTCCCCGACATCCCCCTCGGGATGACCGTGCTCGCGATCAACAGCGCGGCCTACATGGCGGAGATNNGGCATGACGTACTGGCAGGCGATGCAGCACGTGATCATCCCGCAGACGGTGCGCCGCGTTCTACCGACGATGACCTCCGAGTTCATCCTGCTGTTCAAGGACACCGCGCTGCTGTCGGCGGTCGGCATCTTCGAGCTGATGATGAACTCCAAGAACAGCGCCGCGAACGCCGGCAACGTCACCGCCTACACCGTGGCCGCCGTCTACTACCTGGTCATCACGATCCCGCTCATCAACTGGGTGCAGCGGCTCGAGGCGAGGCTCGCCTTGTCTGAGACCGGGCAGACGCCGCCGACGGTCAGGAAGCGGCGTGGCGTGCTCGATGTTCCTGCTCCCATCGAACCGGACGGACGGTGACCGAGATGCCTCAGCCTATCGTCCGCATCCAGAACCTGCGCAAGGTCTTCGGGGACAACGAGGTCCTGCGTGACATCGACATCGACGTCCAGAAGGGCGAGGTCGTCGTCATCCTCGGGCCGTCCGGCTCGGGCAA
>PKWR01000088.1 GCA_003133285.1 Coriobacteriia bacterium | reverse complement strand
GTACCTCACCAAGGACGCGAACGCGGCTACCCTGCGCCAGCTCGCATCGCTCGCCCCCGGCTCGACGCTGATCATGACGTTCGCGCCGCCGCTGGACGTGGGACTCGACGAGGGATGAGAGACACCGTGAAGGGGATCCCCGAAGACGACGACGGCTACGAATGGTCGCTTCGCTCGGCGAAGCGTTCCTGCCTGGCGCTGGTCGGCCTGCTCGCGTTCTTCTGGGTGGCGGCCGGAGCGCTGCAGCTGGCGCCCGGGACGCCGCATGAGGAGCCGCTCGTGGTCGCCATCCTCGTGGCGGTCGCTCTCAGCGTCGTGACCGCCGCGTCGTTCGTACGCGAGCGCATCGCCCGGGTGGGGATCGGGGCGCACCTGGCGCGCGTTCGCGAGCTCCGGCGCCCGCGTGCCGTCTACGCGACGTTCGCGACCGCGACCGTGACCGGCGTGATGGTCGCTCAGGCTCCTGCCCTGTGCGGCTTCATGGCGACCGCCATGATCCGCTCGTTCATCCCGCTGGCGCTCGGGACCGCGGTGACCGCGGCCGCGTGGGCGCTGCTGTGGCCGCGCCGCATGCTGTGGGACCGCTGGACGTGGCAGGCCAAACTGCGCCGCGACGACGAGGCGCAGCCGGCCTCGGCCGCGGACCCGTCGGCCGGCTAGCGTGCCGCCGGTCACCATCAGCGGCATTCCCTGGCTCGACGCCCTGCTCGTCGCGATGGGCGCGTGGGGCTACCTCGCCACCTTCCTGGGCGGTGCTCTCGAGAACCTCTTCCTCGCCGGCAGCCTCGTGCCCGGCGAGACGGTCGTCATGGTGGTGGCCGCCGCCGCGGCGAAGGACCCGAGTGTCGGCATCCTGTGGGTGTGGGTGGCCTCGATCATCGGGACGACGACGGGCAGCTCGCTCTCGTACCTGATCGGACGCGTCGGCGGCCGGCCCCTGCTGCTGGTCGTCGTGGGACGGTTCCCCCGCCTGACGAAGGGCCTCGCCGACACCGAGCGCTACTTCGAGATCCACGGCACGAAGACGATCTTCCTCGCGCGCTTCACGGCGGGCTTCAAGAACTTCGCGCCGATGCTGGCGGGCGCCGGCGCCATGCCGCTCGCCCCGTTCGAGCTCTACACGCTGGCCTCGGCGGTCGTGTACTCGACCGGGCTGTGCATCATCGGCTACTTCTTCGGCGCCAACATGCAGGCGGTGTTCGCGTGGCTGAGCCGGGCGGGCATCTGGGCTGTCGTGGCGGTGGCCGCGGCCGTCGGCCTGTACCTCGCATACCGGCGCTGGAAGACCGTGCGCATCGACCGGCAGATCATCGACCTCGAGGTCGAGGAGGCCGAGCTGGCGCTGACGGAAGACGCGCCCGAGCCCGTCGGAGGTGACGAGGATGACGAGGAGATCTGACGACCGCAGGGTCGTCATCCTGCAGGCGCTGCGCGACAGCCCCCGTGACGTGTCCGGCGAGCTGCTGGCCTCGGAGCTCGGTGTGAGCCGCGTCGCGGTGCGCAAGCACATCGAGGCGCTGCGCGAGCTCGGCTACGAGATCGACGCGCGCGCGGGGGAGGGCTACACGCTGGTGAGCTCCCCGGACGCGCCGCTCCCGCTCGAGGTCCGGCCGCTGCTGCACGGGGACTTCTACGCGCGACTCGAGGGAGGGCGCGTCACGGGCTCGACCAACGACGACGCGCGTTCGCTGGCACTCGAGGGCGCTCCGGAGGGAACCGCCGTGCTCGCGGCGCAACAGACGAGCGGGCGCGGCCGGCTGGGACGGGAGTGGTCCTCCCCGGCGGGAGGCGTCTACGCGTCCGTCGTGCTGCGGCCCGCCGTCGAGACCCCTGAGGCGATCGTGCTGCCGCTCGTGGTGGGGCTGGGCGTCGCGCGCGGGCTCGACACGCTGGGCGTCCAGACGCTCCTGAAGTGGCCGAACGATCTCCTGTGCGTCGACGGCCGCAAGGTCGCGGGCGTGCTGCTCGAGGGGCTCAGCGAAGGCTGGCTNNGTGGCCGCGGCGGTGCTCGACGGCATCGCCGTCGCATACCGGCGCTGGCAGGCCGACGGGTTCGCCCCCTTCGCGGAGGAGTACGAGAGCCGCTCCTACCTGGCGGGACGGCAGGTGCGTGTGAGCGACGCCGCGGGCCGTGTGCTGGCGGAGGGCGAGGTCGTGGGTATCGACGCGCTCGGGCGCCTGCTCGTCTCCACCGGGAACGGGACCGTGCCGATCGTGGCAGGGGACGTGACCCTGCGCGAGGACTGACCGCGCAGGCGCCCGAGGGGCGCTCCGGCGTTGACGGGCGCGTGTGCCTTCGGGTACCGTGAACCGATTCGAACTGACGGTTTACAGACGTCGACCGCCCGCCTCGCAAGGAGCATCCGATGACCTCAGCCGCCGACGCCTCGTCAGCGCGCCGCGTCACGACCACCGCACTGCTGGCGGCCCTCCTGGCCGTCTCGGCCGCCATCTCCATCCCGTTCGGGACCGTGCCCGCGACGCTCCAGGTGCTCGTCCTCGTGCTGATCGCGCTCGTCATGCCGCGCAGCTGGGCCGCGTTCGCGGTGGCCGCGTACCTGCTCGTGGGAGCAGTGGGGCTGCCCGTGTTCTCGGGGATGCGCGGTGGTCTCGCCGTCCTCACCGGCCCCACCGGCGGCTACCTGTTCGGGTTCCTGGTGGGAGCGCCCGCGGGTGCGTGGGTGCGCCGGCTACTCGGCCGGACCGCCTCCGCCGTCGTGGCCGACTCGGTCGCCGCGGTCGTGGTCCTCGCCATCGTCTACGCGATGGGGTGCGCGCAGCTCGTGCTGGTCACGGGGATGGCCCCGCTCGCGGGGCTGCTGGCGGGAGTCGTGCCGTTCGTG
>PKWR01000104.1 GCA_003133285.1 Coriobacteriia bacterium | reverse complement strand
CTCACAGGTGATACGGCTCGTTGCGCATGATGCGGAACGCGCGGTAGAGCTGCTCGAGCAGAACGACCCGCGCCAGCTGGTGCGGAAGCGTCATCCGCGACAGGGACAGCTTCTCGTCCGCCCGCTGCAGCACCGCGGGAGCCAGGCCCGCGCTGCCGCCGATCACGAAGGTCACGTCGCTGCGGCCGCCGACCATGAGGTCCGCGAGCCGGGCGGAGAGCCCCTCGCTCGTCGTCTGAGCGCCGGTCAGATCGAGGGCCACGACGTACGACGACTCCGGTATCGCACGCAGGAGGTCCGCCCCCTCGGCCGCCATGGCCTTCGAGGCGTCGTAGGAGATGTCGCGGTCGGAGATCTCGGCGACCTCGACCGTGGCGTAGGGGCGCAGCCGCTTCAGGTACTCCTCGGCGGCGGCGCGCCAGTGGGCCTCCTTGAGTCGTCCGACCGCGGCGATCCTCAGCCTCACTGGGAGCCCAGTGTGACCTGGATCGTGACGTGCCGGCTTCCGCGCACGACCTCGACCTGCACCTGCTGGCCGACCTTCGCGCCCCGGACCGCCGCGAACACGTCCTCGGAGGTCGAGATCGCCTGGCCGTCGATGCTGACGATGATGTCGCCGACCTTGATGCCCGCGGTCTCGGCCGGAGAGCCCGACGTGACCTGCTGCACGAGGGCGCCGCTGCTGACCGGCAGGCTGTAGAACTGCGCGATCTGCGGGGTCACGGTGGCCGCGGACACGCCCAGGAACGGGTGCGTGATCTTCTTGCCCGCGATGAGCTGGTCGGCGATGGACTTCGCGAAGTCGATGGGGATCGCGAACCCGATGCCGGCGGACTGCGAGGTGCCGAGCTGGCCCGCGGGCGAGAGGATCAGCGTGTTGATCCCCACGACGGCGCCGCTGAAGTCCGCGAGCGCGCCGCCCGAGTTGCCCGGGTTGATCGGCGCATCGGTCTGGATCAGGTTCGTGTAGGAGGTGACGCCGGACTGCCCGGACGCGAGGTTCGTGCGGTGCAGCGCGGACACGATGCCCGACGTCACCGTCTTGTCGAGCCCGAACGGGCTGCCGACGGCGATGACGCCCTCGCCCACCTCCAGGCTGCTCGAGTCGCCGATCACGGCGGCGGGCAGGCCGGTCTTGTCGATCTTGATGACCGCGAGGTCGGAGGCCGGGTCCGCGCCGACAACGGTGGCGGTGAGGTCGGTCGTCCCCAGGCTCACGACGATCTTGCTGGCGTTCTCGACGACGTGGTTGTTCGTCAGGATGTAGCCGTCAGCGCGGATGATGACGCCGCTACCGACCGCGCTCGACGTGCCGAACGCGTCTCGGATCTCGACGGCGATGTTGACCACCGACGGGACGACCTTGGCGGCGACGGCCTCGATCGGCTGCGTCGGCATGGCGAGCGTGGTGACGACCGAGGCCGGCGTGACGACGGCCGTCGTGGGCGTGGTCAGGGAGCGCTCGACGCCCGGAAGCGCCAGTCCGATGGCCGCGGCCCCGATGAGACCACCCAGAAGCGCCGCCACCAGGAGCCCGCCGAACCCGACGCCCCGCCGGGGGGCGCGGCCCTGCACGGCGGCGGGGGGCGTGACGGGCGGTGCGACGTAGGAGGGTGCGGGAGGCTCGACAGAGGCCGGTGCGGGAGGCGCCACATAGGCCGGCGCGGGAGGCTCGACAGGCGGTACCGACGGGGAGGACTCGAAGCCGGGTCGATCTTCCATGGGACACCTCACAGGGGATCGTGAGACAGGTTCGACACTACCAAGAATACCCGCCTCGCGGCACGAGGACGCGGGCCCTCACGGCATCTCCATTCCCATTCCGCACGCGCGCCACGCGTCGGCGCCGGAGGCGCCCGCAGGCACCGCCCGCACCGGCCGGGGTCACCTGCCGAACGAGATGGCCGCGAGCAGCGGGGACGAGGCGACGCCGATGACGATGACCGCGAGCGCGCACGCCGCGATGACCGCCACGGACACGGGAGAGCCCTCGACCACAGGCTCGGCCTCCTGTGCCGGACCGAAGAACATGGCGCGCACGATCCGCAGGTAGAAGCCGGCCGAGACGGCGCTCATCGCCACCGCGATCACGGCGAGCCACACCAGGTTCGAGCGCATGGCGGCGGTGAAGAGGTACAGCTTGCCGGTGAAGCCCGCGAGCGGCGGGACGCCGACGAGCGAGACGAGCATGAGGGCGGTGGCCCAGGCGGCCCACGGCCGGCGTGACGCCAGCCCGCGCAGCCCGTCCAGCGTGTCGCCGTACTGCGCCGCGACGAGCATGACGCCCATCGACGGGACCGCGTACGCCAGCGCGTAGAAGACCGCGGCCTGCATGCCCGCCGCGGTACCCGTCGCGAGGCCGACCAGCAGGTAGCCGGCGTGCGCGACACCCGAGTAGGCCATCAGGCGGCGGACGTCGGTCTGCGGGTAGGCGGCGAGGTTGCCGATCAGCATCGAGGCGACGGCCGCAGCGGCCAGCAGGGGCCCCGTCGCGGCCGTCTGCGGTCCGAGCACGGCGGCCACGCGCGCGAACGCGAGTAGCCCCGCGATCTTGGGCACCGAGGAGACGAAGGCGACCGCGGCGCAGGGCGCGCCCGCGTAGGCGTCGGGCGACCACCACTGGAACGGTGCGGCCGACAGCTTCGCGAGCAGGCCGGCGAAGACGAACGCCATCGCGACCACGCCGATCGCCCCCGGTTGCAGGCGGCTCGCCGCGAGCAGGGTCGAGCCGGACATCCCGATGATGAAGGACATCCCGTAGAGGAACAGCAGGCTGGCGACCATCGACAGCAGGAAGTACTTCAGCGCGCCTTCGAGGCTGCGGTCGTCCCCGCGGTCGAAGCCCATCAGCACATAGGCGGGCATCGTCGCCGCCTCGAGCGCGAGCAGGAGCACGAGCCAGTCGCGGGCGGCGGCCATCAGCAGCGCGCCGAGCGACGCGAACAGCACCAGGGCCGCGAACTCGCGCACGCGTCCGCGCCTCAGGCCCGCGCCGGCCAGCCACACCAGGAACCCCGCCGTCAGAAGGAGGGTGGCGGTGCGGGTGAGTTGGGCGGCGCCGTCCACGGCGAACTGCCCGCCGAACAGCGCGACGTTCCCGCCTCCGGCCGCGACCGAGGCCACGGTCGCGAGCGCCGCGAAGGCCGC
>PKWR01000187.1 GCA_003133285.1 Coriobacteriia bacterium | reverse complement strand
GGCCGCGTCATCAAGATCATCAAGTAGGTACGGCTTCACATACACACACGCAGTAGCGGGGTCCGGCCCGTCAAAAGCGGCCGGACCCCGCTCGCCTGCGATCGGAGCGGTTTGACACCCTTCGAGAGCGGGTGGTAGATTACCCTACCGTCCCCGGCCCGCCCCGTATGCGCGCTCGCGGGAGTTCCAGAGGGCCCATCCGGAGGAAGCGATACCATGAGGACGCTCGTCACGCTCGCCTGCACCGAGTGCAAGCGCCGCAACTACACCACCAAGAAGAACAAGCAGAACAACCCGGAGCGCATCGAGTACAAGAAGTACTGCAAGTGGTGCCGTACTCACACGCTCCACAAGGAGACCAGGTAGCACTCCGCCAGGAACCCTCTGGCGGCGAACGGTGTATAGGCCAGTAGCTCCAATGGTAGAGCGCCGGTCTCCAAAACCGGATGTTGGGGGTTCGAATCCCTCCTGGCCTGCCACACGAAACCACCCCGGGTCACGCCTTTTGAGGCGCTGACCCGGTCGCATCGAGCACCCACCCCGCGCACGACGATGGCGGGGACCCGAGAGGACGGTCCGACGAGATGGCCCAGACAAGCGTCAAGGCGGTCAAGCCCAATGTGTGGCAGCGGCTCGTTCGCTACACCAACGACGTCAAGGCCGAGATGCGCCGCGTGGTCTGGCCGACGCGCGCCGAGATCATCAACTCGTCGTGGATCGTCGTCATCACCTTGGCGATCTTCATCGTCCTGATCTTCTTCCTGGACGAGGCCTCCACGATCGTCGTCAAGTTCCTCGCGTCCGTGAGGCCGTAGCCATGGCGAAGCGCTGGTACGTCATCCACACGTACTCGGGATACGAGAACAAGGTGAAGGCGAACCTCGAGCATCGCATCGAGTCGATGCAGATGTCCGGGAAGATCTTCGACGTGTTCATCCCGAAGGAGACCGTCACCGAGATCAAGCAGGGTGGCAAGAAGGTCACGTCCGACAAGAAGGTCTTCCCGGGGTACATCCTCGTCGAGATGCAGTTGGACGATGACTCGTGGTACGTCGTGCGCAATACGCCCGGCGTCACCGGCTTCGTCGGCAGCCAGGGCAAGCCCGTCGGCCTGTCCAAGGACGAGGTCAAGCGCATCAAGGGCACCACGGGTGTCCAGGGCGTCAAGCCGAAGTCGTTCACCGAGTTCCACGAGGGCATGGCCGTCAAGGTCACGAACGGCCCGCTCGCGGAGTTCGACGGCACCATCGCCGAAGTGAACGCCGACCAGGGCAAGATCAAGGTCATGGTCTCGATCTTCGGGCGCGACACGTCCGTCGAGCTCGGGTTCGACCAGGTCGCAAAGTTGTAGATTCCGCATTGCGCGGGCCCGCCGGCGGGAGTGATGCCTCGCCGGGCTTCTCAGGCCCGATGTGCGTGTGATCGAGCAGGCAGGAACGGCGCCCGCATCGCGGCGCCAACGAGAAGGATCGGACGTACAGACATCATGGCNNCCGCCGGTCGGACCTGCGCTCGGACAGCACCAGGTCAACATCATGGCGTTCTGCCAGGCGTTCAACGCGCAGACGCAGGCCAACCTCGGCACGATCACCCCTGTGGAGATCACGGTCTACGAGGACCGGTCGATCACGTTCATCACCAAGACCCCGCCGGCCGCCGTCCTGCTCAAGCAGGCCGCCGGCGTCGACAAGGGCTCGGGTACGCCGAACCGCGTCAAGGTCGCAACGGTCACGCGCGACCAGGTCCGTCAGATCGCCGAGACCAAGCTCATCGACCTCAACGCGAACGACGTCGAGGCAGGCATGAGGATCATCGAGGGCACCGCCCGTTCCATGGGCATCACCGTCGAGGGCTAGCACGGCACCACCGGCGCGTCGCTCTCGCGGCGCGGCGAACGCAGAAGTAGTGGGAGGGCCCTCGAGGGCCCGTCGACCACAGGAGGTCACGAGATGCACGTAGGCAAGAGGCTCGCCGCGGTCCGCGCGAAGGTGGATAAGGACGTCATCTACACGCCGCTCGCCGCCATCAAGCTCAGCCAGGAGCTTTCCACCGCCAAGTTCGACGAGACCGTCGAGGCGCACTTCCGCCTCGGCATCGACACCCGCCAGGCGGACCAGCAGGTCCGCGGCTCCGTGTCGCTCCCCAACGGCACCGGCAAGACCGTCCGTGTCGCCGTGTTCGCATCCGGCGAGAAGGCCCGCGAGGCCGAGGCCGCCGGCGCCGACATCGTCGGTGACGACGGCCTGATCGAGAAGATCCAGGCCGGGTTCCTCGACTTCGACGCCACCGTCGCGACGCCGGACATGATGGCCAAGGTCGGCCGTCTCGGCAAGATCCTGGGCACCCGCGGCCTGATGCCGAACCCGAAGCTCGGCACGGTGACCATGGACGTCGGTCGCGTCGTCAAGGAGCTCAAGGCCGGCAAGGTCGAGTACCGTGCCGACAAGTTCGGTATCGCGCACGTGGGTATCGGCAGGGTTTCGTTCGACACCGTCAAGCTGGTCGAGAACTACCGTGCCGTCCTGGACGAGATCCTGCGCGCCAAGCCGGCGTCGTCCAAGGGCAAGTACGTCAAGACGATCACCATCTGCTCCACGATGGGCCCGGGCATCAAGGTCGATCCGACCCGCGTCAGGAACCTCGTCGAGGAGTAGGCACTGCCGCATCGGACCCACGGGCTCTTGCCCGCGGCACCGGGCGGGTGGTAGGGTACACACCGCACCATTTGACATCGCGCGATACCGACCGACGCTGCCGAAGACAGCCGGTGCCCTCCGAATCACCGGGAGGGCCTAAAAGGACGCACGACGCGTCCTGCCTGCCGAGGTGGATGTCCATGAGCGCTCCGGCCCATCACGGGCCGAGCAGCGCACGACGAGATGATTCGTCCGTGGCCTCCGCTGAGATCCTTCGGCGGAGGCCACGTCGTTTTCCGGAAGCACGCACGCTCCGGGAACCGACGTCGCCGCCGCTACCCCCCGCTCACGCGGGTGGCCGCGCGGCGGTACGCGGACGAAAGGAGGGAAGAGAGACAACATGCCCAATGCCCACAAGGTAGAAGAGGTTGGCGAGATCAAGGACCGGTTCGCCCGGTCCTCGGCGGTCATCCTGGCCGACTATCGCGGCCTGACCGTCAAGGAGATGGAAGCGCTGCGCGTCGCGCTTCGCGCATCCGGCGCCGAGCTTCGCGTGTACAAGAACACGCTCGCTCAGATCGCCATGCGCGAGCTCGCGCTGCCGGACCTCGGCGTACTGCTCGACGGACCGACCGCGTTCCTGTTCAGCTACGGCGACCCCGTCGCGCCCGCAAAGGCGCTCGTGGATTTCGCCAAGGCGCACAAGGCGCTCGAGCTCAAGGGCGGCTTCGTCGACAGCACCATCACCTCCGCCGACGGCGTGAGGAGCCTGGCTTCGCTGCCGTCGCGCGAGCAGCTCATCGCGAAGCTGCTCGGCACCATGCAGAACCCGGCCGCAAGCTTCGTCCGTGTACTTGCCGGCCCCGCCGGCGCGTTCGCCCGCGTTCTCCAGGCGATCGCAGACCAGAAGGCCGCTGCGTAGCGACGGCTTGAGAAGAGCGATGAAGGCACGGTTCGCGCGGGAGCGCAGGGCCGGCCGCAGGACAAACAAGAAGGAGCACTGAATACCATGGCTGTCAGCAAGGATGAGATCATCGAGGCTATCAAGGAAATGCCGGCCCTTCAGTTGGCCGATCTCGTGAAGGAGCTTGAGGAGATCTTCGGCGTGTCCGCCGCCGCCCCCATGGCCATGATGGCCGCCGCCCCCGCCGGTGAGGCTGCCGCCGAGGAGGAGAAGACCACGTTCGACGTCGTCCTCTCCGCCGTGGGACCGAACAAGATCTCCGTCATCAAGGTCGTCCGCGAGATCGTTGCGGGCCTTGGCCTCAAGGAGGCCAAGGACCTCGTCGAGTCCGCCCCTGCGAACGTCCTCACCGGCGTGACCAAGGAAGAGGCCGACAAGGCCAAGGGCAAGCTCGAGGAAGCCGGCGCAGAGGCCGCGATCAAGTAGTCCTCGTTCCACCGTTCTTCCCGATGGGGTCGGGAGCGTCGACGCTCCCGACCCCATCCGCATCTCTTCCGCCGGCGTACATGCGGGGTGGGAGGCGGCGCTCGCGCCGCGGTACGGGATCAGAAATGCTTCGGAAAGGTATTGACCCTCCGGGGCCTTGTGCCTACACTGATAGTTTGCCGCGTTATGTAGCTTGCCCCACGACCGGAGGAGGAATCACCTGGTGACCCGTGGAGCCGATTCCCGTGTTGTCCAGGCTGGTCTTCGCCAGCGCCGTACCTTTGCGAAGATTCCTGAGGTGCTTGACGTACCCAGTCTCATCGCGCTTCAGCGTGACAGTTTCAAATGGTTCCTTGACGAAGGCCTGAACGAGACCTTCCAGGACATCTCGCCGATCGAAGACTTCACCGGGAACCTCGCGGTGGAGTTCGGCGTGCATGAGTTCGGGGACCCCAAGTACTCCGTCGAGGAGTGCAAGGAAAAGGACATGTCCTACCAGGCGCCGTTGTTCGTCGACGTCGCCTTCCTCAACCGTGAGACGGGCGAGGTCAAGGAGCAGCAGGTGTTCATGGGCGACTTCCCGCTCATGACCGACCGCGGCACCTTCGTGATCAACGGCACCGAGCGTGTCGTCGTCTCGCAGCTCGTCCGCTCGCCGGGTGTGTACTACTCCGAGGAGCGCGACAAGACCTCGGACAAGGCCATCTATACGACGAAGGTCATCCCGGCGCGTGGCGCATGGCTCGAACTCGAGACGGACCGCAAGGACGTCGTCTCGGTGCGCATCGACCGCAAGCGCAAGCAGCCGGTCACCGTGCTGCTCAAGGCCCTCGGCATCGCTGAGACGCGCGAGGAGATCCTCGAGCTCATGGGCGAGTCCGAGTGCATCAAGCGCACGCTCGAGAAGGACTACACCGAGAACCGCGAAGAGGCGCTGATCGAGATCTACAAGCGCCTCCGTCCCGGCGAGCCCCCCACCGTCGAGTCCGCACGGTCGCTGCTCGACGGGCTCTTCTTCAACGCCCAGCGCTACGACCTGGCCAAGGTCGGACGCTACAAGGTGAACACCAAGCTCGGCCTGCAGCTGCCGATCGAGCAGTCCACGTTGACCAGCGAGGACGTGCTCGCTGCGGTCCGCTACCTGGTGGGCCTGTGGGAGGGCCGCGACGGCTTCGCGGTCGACGACATCGACCATTTCGGCAACCGCCGCGTCCGCTCGGTGGGCGAGCTGATCCAGAACCAGTTCCGCATCGGCCTCGCCCGCATGGAGCGCGTCGTCCGCGAGCGCATGACCACGCAGGACGTCGAGCAGATCACGCCGCAGTCGCTCATCAACATCCGGCCGATCGTGGCCGCCATCAAGGAGTTCTTCGGCTCGAGCCAGCTGTCGCAGTTCATGGACCAGACGAACCCGCTCGCGGGCCTGACGCACAAGCGCCGCCTGTCCGCGCTCGGACCCGGCGGCCTGTCGCGTGAGCGCGCCGGCTTCGAGGTCCGCGACGTCCACCCGTCTCACTACGGCCGCATGTGCCCGATCGAGACGCCTGAGGGTCCGAACATCGGTCTGATCGGCTCGCTCGCCACCTTCGCGCGCATCAACCCGTACGGCTTCATCGAGACGCCGTACCGCAAGGTCGTGGGCGGCAAGGTCACGGACGATATCGAGTACCTGACCGCCGACCAGGAAGACCGCTACATCATCGCGCAGGCGAACGAGATCTTCGACGCCAAGACGGGACGCTTCGAGCGTGCCACGGTCCTGTGCCGCATGCGCATGGGCGGCGACCCGGAAGAGGTCTTGCCGGCCAACGTCGAGTACATGGACGTCTCGCCGCGCCAGATGGTCTCGGTCGCGACCGCGCTCATCCCGTTCCTCGAGCACGACGACGCGAACCGCGCGCTGATGGGCTCGAACATGATGCGCCAGGCCGTTCCGCTGCTGCGCCCCAAGGCGCCGCTCGTGGGCACCGGCATGGAGCACCGTGCGGTCGTCGATACCGGCGAGATCGTCCGCGCCCGCCGTGCCGGCACCGTCGAGCGTGTCGATAGTCGCCTGGTCGTCGTTCGTGGCGAGGACGGTGCTCTCGACGAGTACCACCTGCCGAAGTTCATGCGCTCCAACCAGGGCACCTGCATCAACCACCACCCCGTGGTCGAGATCGGGCAGAAGATCGCGATCGACGACGTGCTCGCCGACGGTCCGTCGACGCAGCTCGGCGAGATCGCGCTCGGCACGAACCTGCTCGTCGCGTTCATGCCGTGGGAGGGCTACAACTACGAGGACGCGATCATCCTCTCCGAGCGCATCGTCAAGGAGGACGTCCTCACCTCGATCCACATCGAGGAGTACGAGGTCGAAGCCCGCGACACGAAGCTCGGACCGGAAGAGATCACCCGCGAGATCCCGAACGTCGGCGAAGACGTGCTGGCCAACCTCGACGAGGACGGCATCATCCGCGTCGGCGCCGAGGTGTTCCCGGGCGACGTGCTCGTCGGCAAGGTCACCCCGAAGG
>PKWR01000153.1 GCA_003133285.1 Coriobacteriia bacterium | reverse complement strand
GCCCACCGCATGGCCGACGAGCTGCTCGAAGAGGGCATCTACGTGATCGGCTTCAGCTTCCCCGTCGTGCCGAAGGGCGCTGCGCGCATCCGCGTCCAGCTCTCCGCGGCCCACACGGACGAGCAGATCGACGACGCCATCGAGGCGTTCATCAAGGTCGGGAAGCGGCTGGGTGTGATCGGCGCGTAGCGCAGTGCAGCCTAGCGCGCCACGGCCCACACAGCACCGGAGACGCGCTCCGCGAGCACCCAGACCGCAGGGGTCACCATCAGCGTCACCGCCGCGGCCGTGAGCCAGCCCGTGCCGTGGAAGACCGCGCGGCCGACCGCCGCGCCGGCGAACGCCGGAAGCAGGTAGCCGACGCCGAGACCGATGAGCGACCACACGGTCCCGTAGATGAGAGCGGCGCCCCCCGCTCCGACACCCCCCGCGACCCGGATGCCGTCTCCGACCGCCCAACCCGCGAGCAGCACGCCGGCGGCCAGCCAGCGACGCGAGGACGGTGCGGACGGGTAGCCGACGAGCGCGGCGGCGACGGCGGCCGACACGGTGGCGGTCAGTGGATCGAACTGGAGGCCCATCGCGGCACCGGCGAGCGCGGGATTCAGAGCGGACAGCTGTCCGGTCAGCATGCCGGCTTTTCGAGCGCCATCTTGCCTTTGCGGACGGCGTCGGGGATGTCGATCGGGTAGTCGCCGTCGAAGCACGCCATGCAGTAGCGGTCGGCGCTCTGACCCGTGGACGCGACCATGTCCTCGATGGACAGGTACGCGAGCGAGTCGGCGCCGATGTGCTCGCGGATCTCCTCGACGGACTTCATCGCGCCGATGAGCTGCTCCTGGGTGTCGGTGTCGATGCCGTAGAAGCACGGCCACTTCACCGGAGGGCTCGTGATGCGCATGTGCACCTCGGTCGCGCCCGACTCGCGCAGCAGCGCGACGAGCTTGCGTGTCGTGTTGCCGCGGACGATCGAGTCGTCGACCACGATGATGCGCTTGCCCTCGAGCGCATGGCGCATAGGATTGAGCTTCAGCTTGATTCCCTGCTGACGGAGCATCTCGCTCGGGGCGATGAAGGTGCGGCCGACGTAGCGGTTCTTCGCCAAGCCCTCTCCGAACGGGATGCCGCTCTCGATCGCATAACCCGTGGCGGCGGGCGTCCCCGAGTCGGGAACGCCGATGACCAGGTCGGCCTCGACCGGCGCCGAGCGGGCGATCGCCGCGCCCATGCGCTGCCGCGCCACGTACAGCGTGCAGTCGTACATCGACGAATCGGGCCTCGCGAAGTAGACGAATTCGAAGATGCACAGGGCCTCGCGGCCGCGCGGGACGGCCTGCTCGGACTCCAACCCGGTGGACGATATCTTGATCAGCTCGCCGGGCTCGACGTCGCGCACGAAGGTCGCGCCGATGATGTCGAGCGCGCAGGTCTCGGAGGCGACGACCCAGTGCCCGCCGGGCAGCTGCCCGAGCGCGAGCGGGCGCACGCCGTTGGGGTCGCGGAAGGCGTAGAGGGCCTCCTCGGTCATCATCACGACCGCATAGGCGCCGGTGATGAGCTTCATCGCCTCGCGGATGCCGCCGCGGATCGAGTGGTGCTCCTGCGTGAAGTGGTTGACGAGCGTGACCATGACCTCGGAGTCGGTCGTGGAGCGGAAGCGTATCCCGTGGGTCTTGAGCTTGTCGCGCAGAACGACCGTGTTCACGAGGTTGCCGTTGTGAGCGAGCGCGATGGTGTTGGGCCCGATCGACGACAGCATCGGCTGCGCGTTCTCCCAGCTGGAGGAGGCGCCGGTGGTCGAATAGCGCGTGTGGCCGATCCCCACGTGGCCGTCCAGGGTCGAGAGGTCCGACTCCTTGAACACCTGCGGGACGAGGCCGAGCTCCTTGCGGAGCGTCATGGTGTGGCCGTCGGCGACCGCTATCCCCGCGGACTCCTGCCCGCGATGCTGCAGCGCGTGGAGGCCGAAGTAGATGAGCCGGCCGACCTGCTCGCCGGGCGCATAGACACCGAACACCCCGCACGCTTCTTCGGGGGCGTCCGGACGTTCCGACAAGATCCAGGGTTCCATGGGGATGGGGGGCTTCCTTTGTCTGTGTGCGCCCGTCAGAGAGAAACGAATTCTAGCATGGGCACGAGTGCTCCTCCGCGAGCCCTACCCCTCGCGAAGCTCTTCGGACTGCATCTCGCCTTGCACGAGCCGCTCGAGTGTCGGCTTCCATGCGGCCTCGAGCTCCTGCAGCGACACGTCGACCATGTCCTCGATGACGAGCCGGTCGCCGCCGACCTCGCCGATGACGCTGAATGCGACGCTCCGCGCCACGAACAGGTCGGTGAGGGCCTCGGCGTCGGCCTCGGCACACGTCACGACGATGCGGCCCTGCGTCTCGGAGAACAGCGACGACACGGGCGCGAGGCCGTCGTCGAGCGCCACCGTCGCGCCCAGCCCGCCCGCGATCGCGCACTCGGCGAGCGCGACGGCTACGCCGCCTTCCGAGCAGTCGTGGGCGCTGCGGACTAGGCCGGCCTCGATGGCCGCGAGCAGCGCCTCGTGGATCGCGCGCTCCTCGACGACGTCCATCGCGGGCGGCACGCCGGCGATGACGCCGTGCACCGTCGAGAGGTACTCGCTGCCGCCGAGTTCGTCGGCTGTCTCGCCGAGCAGGACGACGACGTCGCCCGCGTTCTTGAAGTGCATCGTCATGCGCTTGGAGGCGTCCTGCAGGACGCCCACGAGCCCGACCGTCGGCGTCGGGTAGATCGGGCTGCCGAACGACTCGTTGTAGAAGCTGACGTTGCCGGAGATGACGGGCACCTCGAACGCCCGGCAAGCGTCGGACATGCCGCGCACGGACTCGTGGAAGGTCCAGAACACCTCGGGCTTCTCGGGAGAGCCGAAGTTGAGGCAGTCGGTGATCGCGGCGGGGCGGCCACCGGCGCACGCCACGTTGCGGGCCGCCTCGGCGAACGCGATCTGCGCGCCGACGTACGGGTCGAGGTAGCAGTAGCGGCCGTTGCAGTCGGAGGACACCGCGATCGCACGCCTCGTGCCCGCGATCCGGATGACCGCCGCGTCGCCGCCCGGCAGCACGAGGGTGTTGAGCAGGACCTGCTGGTCGTACTGGCGGTAGATCCAGGCGCGCGAACACACGTTGGGGCTCGCGAGCACCCGCAGGAGCGTGGCGCCGAGCTCCGCGGGCGTCTCGGGACGCGCGAGGGACAGCGGGTCGAAGGACTGCACCGCGTCGAGGTAGGCCGGGCGCGTCATCTCGGGATCGTACACGGGCGCGTCCGAGGCCAGGGTGTCGGCCGGCATGTCGGCGACGATCTCGTCGCCTTCGCGAACGACGAAGCGTCGCGTGTCGGTGACCGTGCCGATCACCGTCGAGCGCAGGCCCCACTTCTCGCACACGGCCTGCGCCGCGGCCAGGTTCTGCGGCGTGACGACAGCGAGCATGCGCTCCTGGGACTCGGAGACCATGAACTCGAACGGCTTCATCCCGTCTTCGCGCGCGGGGATCTTCGAGACGTCGATGTCGAGGCCCACCTCGCCGCGCGAGGCCATCTCGGAGGCCGACGAGGTGAGCCCGGCCGCTCCGAGGTCGCCGAGGCCGACCAGCAGCTTCGCCTCGAGCAGCTCGAGGCACGCCTCGATGAGCAGCTTCTCCTCGAAGGGGTCGCCCACCTGCACGGACGGGCGCTTGTCCTCTGCCCGCTCGTCGAACTCCTGGCTCGCCAGTGTCGAGGCCCCGCCGATGCCGTCCCGTCCGGTCGTCGAGCCGATCAGCAGCACGAGGTTGCCCGCGCCCGAGGCCACGGCGCTCGTCAGGTTCTCCTCGCGCATGAGGCCGATCGACATCGCGTTGATGAGGCAGTTGCCCTCGTACGCCGCGTCGAAGTAGACCTCGCCGCCGACGGTGGGCACGCCGATGCAGTTGCCGTAGCCGCCGATCCCCGCGACCGCGCCCTCGAACAGATAGCGCTGCCGTGCCTTGTCGAGCGTGCCGAAGCGCAGGGAGTTCAGCGAGGCGATCGGCCGGGCTCCCATGGTGAAGATGTCGCGGATGATGCCGCCGACGCCGGTCGCCGCGCCCTGGTACGGCTCGATCGCGCTCGGGTGGTTGTGCGACTCCATCTTGAAGGCGACGGCCCAGCCGTCGCCGACCGAGATGACGCCGGCGTTCTCGCCCGGACCCTGCAGGACGTATGGACCCGTGGTCGGGAACATCCGCAGCGCCTTCTTGGAGTGCTTGTACGAGCAGTGCTCGCTCCACATGAGCGAGTACATGTAGAGCTCGGTTACCGTCGGCGTCCTGCCGAGGATGACGACGATCTTGTCGTACTCGGCGGGCTTGAGGCCGAGCTCGACGGCGAGCTGCGGAGCGAGTTCAGCGGTCAGGTCGTCACGCATTCGTGGCGCTCCTCGCGATCGTGGTTTCGTCATCGGGGTCGGTGAGCCCCGCAGGGGTCATTCCCGCGTACCGCGCCTCGAGACGTGCCTCCAGGCGTCCGTGCGTGGGGAAGACCACCCTCAGCAGGTAGGCGAACTGCTGGGCGACCGCGAGCGGCCCGACCAGCGCGTACACGACCGCCCACGGCATGAGCTTCGTCAGGAACGGCACCTGCGCGACCACGTAGATCGCGAGGTAGAACGCCTGCGGGACGATGTAGGCCCAGCGGCCCTCCCACACGCCCGTGAAGTCGAGAGCGGTGCGGCGCGATGCGTCGAGGATGAGGAACGCCGCTGCAACGGCGGCGAGGACGTACAGGACGACCATGACGATCATCCCGGGGCCCATGAGTGCGATCTTCATGGCTACACCCCCGCCAGGCGCGCGACGATGGTGGTGAAGAACGGTTGCCCGTCCGTGCCGCTCGCCTCGGGATCGACGACGCGCTCGGGATGCGGCATCAGCCCGAAGACGTTGCCGCGCTCGTTGCAGATGCCGGCGATGTCGTCGGTCGAGCCGTTCGCGGCGCTCCCGCCGGGCGCCCGCGTGCCGTCCGGCTCGCAGTAGCGGAGGACGATCTGGCCGTTGGCGTCGAGGCGCGCGAGCGTCTCGGAGTCGGCCGTGAAGTTGCCCTCGTTGTGGTTGATCGGGATCCGGACCACGGTGCCCTCGGTCAGGTCGACCCACTGGCAGACGTTGCGCTCGACGCGCAGCGGCACCGTCTCGCAGATGAACTTCAGGCCGCGGTTGCGGAGCATCGCACCGGGCAGCATGTGCGCCTCGGTGAGGATCTGGAAGCCGTTGCAGACGCCCAGCACCGGGCCGCCGCGCTCGGCGAAGCGCACGACCTCGCCCATCACGGGCGAGAAGCGCGCGACCGCACCGGTGCGGATGTAGTCGCCGTAGGAGAATCCGCCGGGCAGCACGATCGCGTCGAAGCCCGCGATGTCGGTGTCACCGTGCCACACATAGTCGACGTCGATGCCCAGGTAGCGGCACGCGATGACGATGTCCTGCTCGCAGTTGGAGCCGGGAAAGCGGACGACGCCGAACCTCATCGCGCGCTCACCGAGCCTTCGGCGTCGATGATGCGGTACTCCTCGATGACGGGATTGGCGAGGAGCTTGTCGCACATCTCGGCGACGCGGGNNCCGAGGTTGGCGAGCGCGCGCTCGGCGGTGGCGCCGGGAGGATCGAAGATGCCCTGCTTGTAGGTCACGAAGATCTCGTAGCGAGCCATGGTCTTCCTTTCACGCGTCCGTTGCGTCGTTTGCAGGAGCAGCCTCCGGCTCGGAGACCACATCGGTGGAAGCGAGCACCTCGGCCGTCGCGCGCGCCGCTGCGCGCTCGTCGCCGCGTGGCGTGCCGTCGTCGCGACGGTAGCGCGGCAGGATCATGCGCACCACTTGGAGCGCGACCATGCAGCCGAAGAAGATGAAGATGCCGGGCCACGCGCCGGAGGGAAGGCCACGCTTCGCCGCCGTCATCGAAGCGGCTCCGGGGGCGACCTCTATCCGGATGATATCGACGATGCTCCACGCGAACAGCCCGATGCCGACGAGCGCGGCGACGAGCAGAGCGCTCTCGAGGACGCGGAGCGTCCAGTAGGGCGCCAGGCCCTTGGTGCGGGCGGTCGTGCTCACACGTCGTTCCGGTCGGGCGTGTCGTCGGCGGACGGCGCCGGAGCGTCGTCCTTCTGAGCCGGCTTCGCGGTCACGGCCTTCGCCGGCTTGGGGGTCTCGACCTTCGCGGCCTTGGCGGCCTCGGCCTTTCCCGCCTTGCTGCCCGAGCGCACGGTCTCCATCGCCTTCAAGCGCGCCTTGCGGAGGGGACCGAACTCCAGGTAGAACGCGCCGGCCATCGCCGCGGCCCACAGGCCCCATGCGATCGACACGTACCGGCTCAGCGGGTTGGTCGGCTGGTTCAGCGGGATGATGATGAAGGCGATCGCGAGCGACGCGCCCCACAGGCCCCACCAGATCTTGCGGAGCTTCTTCATCTCGGGTGTGGGCTCGATGACGGGGGCGCGGTTCGCCGCAGGAGGGGCGCTCCACCACTTCTTCTTGGCTGCGACCTTCTTGGAGCTCGAGGCGGGCGTCATGTCGGCGATCCCGCGCTTCGGCTTCGCGGACGACGCGCTCCGACGGGTCTTGCCCTTCTGATCGACCTTGTAGCGATCGTTGTATGGGCTCCTGGTGGCCATGGACTAGCCTCGTTCCGGTTGGAAGGTTCGGCCCGTGATCAGCTCATAGGCCTTGATGTAGGTCTCGCTCGTCTTGGCGATCACGTCGGCCGGCAGGGCGGGGGGCGGCGGGGTCTTGTCCCAGCCGGTCGCCTCGAGCCAGTCGCGGACGTACTGCTTGTCGAAGGACGCCTGGCCATGGCCCGGCTCGTAGGCCGCGGCGGGCCAGAATCGCGAGGAGTCGGGCGTCAGGACCTCGTCCACGAGGGTGACGACGCCGTCGATCAGCCCGAACTCGAACTTCGTGTCGGCGATGATGATGCCGCGCTTCGCAGCGTGGTCCCGGGCCGCCGCGTACAGCGATACCGAAGCCTCCTGCAGCGCGGCGCCGCGCTCCTCGCCCACGATCTCGTTCATGCGGTGCACGGAGATGTTCTC
>PKWR01000092.1 GCA_003133285.1 Coriobacteriia bacterium | reverse complement strand
CACATCGGCTACATGACCCAGGACGCCGTCCTCTTCGACGACACGGTATATGGCAACCTCGTCTATGGCCTCGAGCGCGAGCCTTCGCAGACCGAGGTACGGGCCGCGCTCGAGGGCAGCTTCGCGGCAGGTTTCGTCGACGCGATGCCGGACGGTCTCGGCACCCAGATCGGCGACCGCGGCGTGCGCCTGTCGGGCGGCGAGCGCCAGCGCCTCGGTCTCGCCCGTGTGCTGCTGCTGGACCCCGACATCCTGATCCTCGACGAGCCGACGAGTGCGCTGGACTCGGAGTCGGAGCGCTATATCCAGGAAGCGCTCGACCGCGTGCGGGACCGCAAGACGATCATCGTCATCGCGCACCGGCTCTCGACCGTGATGAAGGCCGACCAGATCCTCGTGCTGGACGCGGGCCGGATTGCGGAGCGGGGCACGCACGCCGAACTACTGGCGCTGGACGGCGCCTACGCCCGGCTCTTCGAGTCGCAGCTGCAGGGCTGAGCGGCAGGCTCAGAGTTCGCGTCCCGTCGCGGCGTCCACGAGGCACTTGATGCCGTCCCGCAGCGACGTCTCCGGCACCCAGCCGAGGATCTCGCGCGCGAGCGTCACGTCGAAGTAGAAGTCACCGGTCTCGACCGCGGCGGCGTCCTCCGGCCACGGCGCGGCGACGTCGACGGCGCCCGTGCCGACCTCGGCCACGACCGCCTCGGCCACGCTGCGCAGCGAGACGCCCTCGCCCGAACCGATGTTGAACGCGCCGCCCCACGCCGCCGCGGTCACGGACGCGAGCAGCGCCGCGCGTACGACGTCGTCCACGAACACGAAGTCGCGCAGCTGTGCGCCGCCGCCGTAGAGCGGGATCGGGTCATCCGCGATGGCGCGATCGACGAAGGCGTTCATCACGCCGTAGCCCAGACGGGCGGAGTCGCCCGGATTGTGCGAGCCGTAGGGGTTCGAGATGCGCAGCACGACGGTGTAAAGTCCATGGACCTCGCCGTACATGCGGTAGAAGTTGTCGCACGCAATCTTGTTGATGGCGTAGGGGCTCGTCCCGCTCAGCGGTTTGTCCTCACTTGCCGGGAGCGATTTCGGCTTCCCGTACTCCAGGCGCGATCCCGGGAAGACCACCGACGCCTGGGGCGCGACCTCCCGGACCGCCTCGAGCAGCACCAGCTGCGCCTCGCAGCTGGTGTGCAGGTCGAAGAGCGGATCGGCCAGGCTGCGGACCGCGCCCGTGCCGCCGGCGAAGGCGAAGAGGTGGTCCGCGCCCTCGATCGCGCGCCGGACCGCGTCCGCGTCCGTGATGTCGCCGAGCACGACGGTGACGCCGTCACGCGGGCGCAGCGGCTCGCGCAGGTCGAACGCCGTCACGTCGGCGCCGTAGGCGACGAGCGCGTCAGCGATGTGCGACCCGAGGAACCCGGTGCCGCCGAACACGACGCAACGGGAGCCGGCGAACGAGGTGCGGATGTCGGTCATCTACTCGGCCTTCTGCTTGAAGCTGAACCGCTTGTTGATGATATAGGTGCACACGACGAGCGCCACCGTGAAGACGCCCTGGCTGATGTAGGGGTTCAAGTGGAGCGCGTTGCGCAGCCACGGGAACGCCACGACGTTGACCGCCAGCGCGACCACGTACACGACCGAGAACCGCGGGAACTCCTCGATGAAGCGCGTCTTGGTCTGGAACACGACGCGCTTGTACCCGAAGTAGGCGTTCAGGATCGACGGTATGTAGGAGAGCACCAGGATCGCCGAGTCGGCGAGGTACGTGTGAAGGAAGAAGTAGAGCGCCGAGAACGCCAGATAGCCGAAGAGCGTGTTCCACCCGCCGACGAANNTTCGCGTGACGCAGCCCCGTCTCGAGCTCCTTGTCGGTGATCCCCAGCACGCGCCGGGACGCCGCCTCGCGCAGCAGGTCGGCGACGTCTTCGAACTGGTCCTCGACCACCGCGACGCTCCAGGAGTCCTGGACGATCCGATAGGAGGCCACGGGGAAGTCGAGCACGAACAGGTCGCCCACCTCGAGCAACCTGAGGTACATCTCCATGTCGATGCAGTACGGGTTCGACTCGTCGAACTGGCCGGCCTCGTGGATCGCGGACGCGCGCATCAGCGTCGCGCACGGCTCGCCGACCACGTGCGACCCGTGCAGCACGATCTCACGACCGGCGGCGACGCCGCTCACGCGCCCCTTGAGCCCACCGTTGCGGCGGTGCATGATCCGCCGACCGTTCTCGGTGACGAGCGTTCTCGCGCCGGTGACGAGCACCACGTCCGGATGGGCCTCGAGGACCGCGACCTGCGCCGACACCGAGCCCGGCAGCAACACGTCGTCGCAGCCCATGACCTTCACGTAGCGGCCGCGCGCCTCGTCGAGGACCTTGTTCCAGTTGCGCCCGGGGCCGAGGTTGGTCTCGTTGACGATCACCCGCAGTCGCGGGTCGTCGAACCCGGCGATCACCTCGAGGGTGCCGTCGGTCGAGGCGTCATCGATGACGAGCACCTCGAGGTCGACGCAGTCCTGGTCCAGCGCGGAGGAGATCGCCTCAGCGATGAAGTCTGCGCACTGGTAGGACGGTATGCCGATCGTCACGAGCGGTCCGGTCACGCTCATGCCGTCCGGTCCCCGCGCGCCGCACCGATGTCCTCGGCCACGAAGTAGAGCGGGCGGCGCTTCGTCTCGTTGAAGACCCGTCCGAGGTAGGCGCCGAGCACGCCGACGGAGACGAGTTGCACGCCTCCCATGAACAGGACGGCCACGATTGCCGAGGTCCAGCCCGGAGCGCTGGGCCCGATGCCGAAGAGCCGCTCGAACACGAGCCACACGCCCCAGATCATCGCCGCGAACGTCACGAACAGGCCGAACTGCGTGGTGATCTGCAACGGTCGCACGGAGAAGCTGAGAGCGCCGTCGACGGCCAGACGGATGAGGCGCCGCATCGTGTAGTTGCCGGTGCCCGCGAAACGGGCCTCGCGCACGTAGGTGATCTCGCAGTGGCGGAAGCCGGTCCACGCGACCATGCCACGCACGTAGCGGCTCTCCTCGCGCATCTGCACGAGGGCGTCGATCACGAGCCGGTCGATGAGGCGGAAGTCGCCGGAGTCCAGGGGCAGCGGAGTGTCCGAGAGCCACTGCATGACCCGGTAGAACGCGGCCGCGGACCAGCGCTTGAAGATCGTCTCCCCGTTGCGCTCGGAGCGGACGCCGTGAACGACCTGGTAGCCCTCGAGCCACTTCTCGACCATCGCCGCGATGGCCTCGGGAGGGTCCTGCAGGTCGTCGTCGATGATCACGGCCGCGTCGCCGCGGACCGCGTCGAGACCTGCCGTGATGGCGATCTGATGCCCGAAGTTCCGCGACAGCGAGAGCACGCGGACATGGGGGTCCGATGCGGCGATCGTCCGCAGCACCTCGAGCGAGCCATCCGGGCTTCCGTCGTTGACGAAGACCATCTCGTGGTCGATCTCGGGGCCCAGCGCGCACAGCGTCGCGGAGAGGCGACGGTGCGTCTCCGTGAGGATGTCCTCGCTCTTGTAGACCGGGACGATGATCGAGAGGAGCTTGCGTTCCATTCCTTGTTAAGCCTCCTAGCGCCCGAGCATGTGCTCGAGCGAAGCGCGCAGCGCTTGTCCATGCTCCGGAGAGGCGAGCGCGAGCTTCACGTTCGCCTCGAGCCACGCGAGCACGTTGCCGGTGTCGTAGCCGGGATCGTCCTCGACCACGGCGTAGATCTTCTCTGTCTTGAGCAGCTCGCGCAGCGCGTCCGTCAGCTGTATCTCGTCGCCGCGGCCGGGCTGTATATGCGGCAGGATCTCCATGACCTTGGGCGTCAGCAGGTAGCGGCCGAAGATGGCGAGCGTCGAGGGCGCCTCGTTGACGGAGGGCTTCTCGACGAGGTCGGTGACCTCCCACACGCCCGGCTCGATCTCGTGCCCGGCGATGATGCCGTAACGGGATACCATGGCCGGCTCGACGGGGGTGACCGCAAGAACCGAGCCGTCGTAGCGCTCGTGGACGTCCCTGAGCTTCGGGAGGACGTCCTTGCGGGGCACGATCACGTCGCCCAGCATCACGAAGAACGGCTCGTTGCCGACGTGCGGGGCGCCGCAGAGCACGGCGTGTCCAAGCCCCCGCGGCCGCTTCTGCCGCACGTAGAAGATTTCGGCCAACTCCGAGATCGCGCGCACCTGACGCAGGCGATCGACCGCGCCACAGCGCTCGAGCAGCTCCTCGAGCTCGAGCGAGCGATCGAAGTGGTCCTCGATGGCGCGCTTCCCCCGGCCCGTCACCAGCAGGATGTCGCTCGCCCCCGCGGCGACGGCCTCCTCGACGACGTACTGGATGACCGGCTTGTCCACCACCGGCAGCATCTCTTTGGGCTGCGCTTTGGTCACCGGCAGGAAACGGGTCCCCAAACCTGCCGCCGGGATGATCGCCTTCATGAAAGCCTCCATATCGATCATGTGCGCGCCCA
>PKWR01000173.1 GCA_003133285.1 Coriobacteriia bacterium | reverse complement strand
GTGAAGGGCGAACGCGACGGCGACGCTGAAAGCGACCGCCACTGCTGATCCGGCGAGGGCCGGACGAACCAACTCGGTCCTGCCGGACTTGTTCAGGAACGCGAGCATGACACCGATGACGAGCACGGCCTCTATGCCCTCGCGAAAGGTGACTACCAGTGCATCCATACGTGGATCCCAACCGTTAGTCTGTGCTAAGTATGTTACTGTGCATATACTAAGCGCCTATCTCTCACCCGTCAAGTCATGATCGCCCTCCCCGCCCCGCGTCAGACATCGCAACCGTCGGACGACACCGTCCGGTTTGCGGGTATCTAGCGACCAGGGAACCGCGCGGAAAGGGGCGTTCGATGGGTTGCTGTCTTGGAGTGATCCTGCTCGCGGGGGCGCCGCGACTCGGGCTCGGGCTCTGGTGGTTCATGGACCCGGCACGCATCCTCGGAGCGTTCGCCGGGTGGACGACGACCGTCGGCGGCTTCACGGGACCGGCGTGGACCTGGCCGCTGGTCGGGCTGGTACTGCTGCCGTGGACGACCATCGCCTACGTGTTCGTCTCCCCGGGCGGCATCAACACGCTCGAGTGGGTCGTGCTCATCATCGCCCTGTTGCTCGATCTCGGCGCACACGGCGGCGGAGGTCGCGTCTACCAGCGGCGGTTCGCGCGATAGCACGCGGGGCCCTCGCTCGGCCGAGCGCAACGCTGTCCGGTTCTCCCGGGCCGCCTGCGCCTGTGCGACCATGCGGTACCACGACTCGGAGGGAGGGGCCGTATGTCGCAGCTGATCGCGAACTTCTACTGGATCGGCTACGTGCTCCTCGTCCTCTACTGGATCGCCGCCATCGTGGTCATCGTCGCCGAGGACCGCGAGCCCACGGTCACGTTGCTGTGGATCCTGATACTCGTGCTCCTGCCCGGCGCCGGTCTCGTCATCTACTTCTTCGCGGGCAGGGACTGGAAGCGGATCCACGCGCGCCAGCGGTGGGTCAAGGACCTTCGCGCGCTCCGCGAGCCCTTCCTGAAGCCGTTCTATGCCCGGTACCGGGCCTACTCGGACGCCACGCTCGCCGCCTACCACGGCACGTCCACCGAGCGCCTGATCCGGGCGATCTGCACGGAACGCGGGAACGGGCCGCTCCCTGTGAACGACCTCGCGATCTGGCCGAGCGGCGCCGAGTACTTCCCGCACCTCATCGACGACATCTCGAGGGCGCAGCGCTCCATCCACATGCAGTACTACACGTGGGAACGCGACGAGCTGACCACCGAGATCTGCGCCGCGCTCACGGAGCGGCTCGAGGCCGGCGTCGAGGTCCGCATCCTCAACGATTTCCTCGGCAGCCTGCGCTACCGCAAGGACCAGCTCGAGGCGCTGAAGGTCGCCGGCGCGCGCGTCGGCTCGGACATGATGCAGTTCGGCAGGATCAACTACCGGGACCACCGCAAGATCACCGTCATCGACGAGACGATCGGCCACACCGGCGGTCTGAACATCGGCCAGGAGTACATCGACGGCGGCGCCAAGTTCCCCTCCTGGCGCGACACCGGCATGCGCTTCACCGGCCCGGCGGTCGGCGAGCTCCAGAAGCTCTTCGCCGACCGGTGGTACGAGGTGTTCCGCGAGAACCTCTTCTCGCCCCGCTACTTCCCGCCGGCCGACACGGAGGTCGTCGAGCATCCGACCATGGTCCATGTGGTCGCGCAGGGCGTGGAGGAGCGCTGGTCGTCGTCGTCGCGCGCCCACGAGATCGCGATCTCGGGCGCCCAGAGGCGCGTGTCCCTCCAGTCCCCGTACTGGGTACCCGACCCGACGATGCTCGACGTCTTCATCAACGCCGCCCTCTCGGGCATCGAGGTCAGGTTCATGATGACGGGCCTGCCGGACAAGCGGCTCGCCTACCAGGCCGCGGAATCCTACTGGGAGCCGGTGCTGCGGGCGGGCGGCCACGTCTACCTCTACATGGCCGGGTTCCTGCACGCGAAGACGATCGTCGTCGACAGCACGGTCTCCGCCGTCGGGACCATGAACCTCGACATCCGCAGCCTGCGGCTCAACCAGGAGCTGATGGTGTGGATCTACGACGAGGACGTCGCCCGTCGTCAGGAGGAGATCTTCGAGGCCGACCTCGAGAAGTGCGTCGAGGTGACGCTCGAGGACATCGCGTCCTGGAGCGCGTTCAGGCGCTTCCGGGACTCGGCGAGCCGGCTCGGCTCGAACCTGCTCTAGCTACGCGACCGCCTCGGCGCGCTGCAGCCAGTGACGCACCGGCACGCTCAGCGCCAGCACGACGGCGAGCGAACCGAGCATCATGACGAGGGCGGCCACCTTGAAGGCGACGTCGGGTGACGACGCGATCGCGGACGCGGGGTGGATGTCCTGCCCCACGGCGCCGAACTCGATCCACGCCAGGCCGGCGAGCATCGCCAGCGCGCTCACGACCTGCCCCGCCGCGCCGATCCGGCGCTTCTCCTGGAAGAGCGCCAGCATGAGCGCGACNNGCCCAGTCGTAGACGCGCTCGCGGCCGGTCGCGAGATAGGCCACGGCGACGACGCCCATGCCCAGGATGCCGGCGATGCACGCCACGATGAGCATCCCGTGCCAGATGACGAAGCGCACCCAGGCGCCCAGCTGCGCGTCCTGCGGCGCGAGCAGCGCGGCCACGACCGAGACGGCCAGTCCGACGCCGGCGATGAGGTAGGCGTTGCGGTCGGAGATACGATCGAGCCGGTGGAACATGGTGGTCCTCTCGGGAGCTACTTCTGCGCCTCGGACGCCAGGATGACGGCCTCGGCCACCTCTCGCAGCGACTTGCGGCGGTCCATCGCGGCCTTCTGCAGGCGCCCGAACGCTTCGGGCTCGGTCATCCCGCGCGTCATCAACAGGCCCTTCGCCCGCTCGACGAGCTTGCGCGTCTCGAGACGGTCCTCGAGGCTCGCGACCTCGTCCTCCAGCGCCCGCGCCTCGGCGAACCGCGCGACGGCGACCTGCATCGCCGGGAGGATGTCCTTCTTGGAGAACGGCTTCACGAGGTAGCCCATGGCGCCCGCGGTCGAAGCCTCCTCGACGTACGTGCTCT
This sequence comes from Coriobacteriia bacterium, assembly GCA_003133285.1. Lineage (GTDB taxonomy): Bacteria > Actinomycetota > Coriobacteriia > Anaerosomatales > PALSA-660 > PALSA-660. The sequence continues at coordinate 9,096 of PKWR01000173.1, read as the reverse complement.
GCGAGAACGCGGTGACCATCACGACGGGGGCGATCCGCTCCGCGCCGATCACGGCGGCCGCGGCGATCCCGTCGAGGCCGGGCATCTTGACGTCCATGAAGATGACCTCAGGTCGGAGCTCGCGCGCCAGCTCGATGGCCTCGGCGCCGTCGCGGGCCTCGCCGACGACCTCGTGGCCCTCTTCGGTGAGCATCTCCCGCATGTCCATGCGGATGAGCGCTTCATCTTCGGCGATCAGCACGCGCATCGGCGATGCTCCGTCGGTCTCAGTCTGCCGGTCAGGCGCCTTCAGGCGCCCAGCCTACCACGCACCGAAACCGCACGCGGGCGCGTGGTAAGGAAACGGTAAGGCTCTCGGAATACGCTGCGGAATCGCGCGGTCCTCTCGGAACACGACCTCAAAGGAACCACATGCCCAGCAAGCCCCAGCGGCCTCTCCCCGACTTCGTCTTCGCAGCCATCATCGTCGTGCTGCTCGCCCTCGCGTTGCTTCCGCGGTGCGTCCCGGACGTTGTTCCGGGCCTGTTCCCGGCAACCAGCGTCGCCAGCCCGCGTCAGGGCTCCAAGCTCGCGCGCTAAACCTCGACCGGCACCGAGATGCTCACGGTCGTCCCCCGGCCGCGGCGGAACTCCAGCGTCCCTCGCAGGTCGTCCTCCACGATGGTCCGGACGATCGCAAGCCCCAACTGCGCGGACGTCGCGGGATCGAACCCCTCGGGCAGGCCGCACCCGTCGTCGCGGACCGACAGCTGCAACTCGTGAGGCAGGCGACGCATCCTCACCACGACGCGCCCGGCACCCTGCTCGCCGAGGCCATGCTCGATGGCGTTGTGGACCAGCTCCGCCGTCACGAGCGCGAGTGACGTCGCGACCGAGGCGGGCACGCTCCCGAGCGTCCCCTCGACGTCGACCAGGGCGTCGCCGCTGCGCCCCGAGAGCCCCTGACGCACCATGTCGACCACGGTCCGCGCCGCCGCGCCGAAGTCCACCGTCTCGTCGGTCGAGGTCGAGAGCATCTCGTGCACCACCGCCATCGAGCCGACCCGCTCGACCGCCTCAGCGAGCGAGCGCTGCGTCTCCGCCGAGTCGGAGCGGCGGGACTGGATCCGCAGCAGTGACGAGATCGTCTGCAGGTTGTTCTTCACGCGATGATGGACCTCGCGGATGGTCGCTTCCTTGACCTTGAGCTCCGCGTCACGGCGGCGGGCGTCCGTGATGTCCTCGACCAGCACCGCGGCGCCGGTCTTGAGCGCGACCGTGCGGTAGAGCAGCACGCGCCCGGCGACGGAGACCTCGCTCTGCAGCGCGCCCCCGGATCGAAGCACCGGCCCGACGGCTTGTGCGCCCCCGGGCATCTCGACGGCGAGGGCCCCGGTGAGCGACCCCTCGACCCCCGCGAGCCGCAGGATGTTCACCGCGTTGGGGCTGGCGTAGGCGACGCGGCCGGTGTCGTCCACCCGCATCACGCCGTCACCCGCGCGCCGGGTCGTCCAGAACGCCTGGCCGGTCCCCACTTCCGAGAGCGGGCCGGCACTCAGCATCTCGAGCAGCTCGTCGGCGAGCGCCATGAACTGCCGCTCCATCGTGCCGGGAGCGTCGACGACCTGCTGCGTGAGGTCGCGGATGATGACCGCGAACGCCGGGGTGCCGATCGGGTGTGCCGACGTCACGTACTGGATCCCGCGCGTGGTGCGCCGCCGGTCCCCGGCCACCGGATCCCCCGTCTGCAGCGCGCGGTACGCCTCGGGCTCGTCGTGCACCGAGAGCGTCTTGCCCGCGCGGCTGGTCGCGACCGCCGCGACGGCCGTCATCGGACGCGCGTCCGCGACGACCGTGAGCGTGCCTTGGGGTGTCCTCACCGCGAGCGCCACGTCGCCGTAGCCGAGGTCGGCCACGAACTGCAGGTTGCGCGCGACGTTGTCGAGGTGCGCGCGGGGGCCTTCTTCGAGCCAGGCGGGCAGCGCTGCGGAGGCGTCTTCCATGCGGCGATTCTAGCGCACGGAACGCGTCGGCCGGCCGCAAGCGTGCCTTTCGTCACGTCCGGGGCGCCGCTTGTCGCCCGGTATGCGCGGGCGCGAAGATAGTGCACGATGTAGAGAAGGAGACCGTGCGTCGCACGGCCCATTTTTGTCGTGCAACCGGAGGGATCGTCCATGCGGGGAGGCACCGCTCGGCAACCGGCGATGACGACGATCGACGTCGCGGTCTGGATCGTCGTCGCGGTGGCGACCGTCGCCACCCTCGGCAACGCGCTCATGGCGATCCTCATCGTCGCCCCGTCCGAGCTCCCGCTGATGGCGGGCTGCACCTTCGTGCTCGTCGTGGCCGGAGGGTTCGCATCGTGGCGCCATCTGCGTGCGGTACGGCAGGCCAACGACGCGCGCAACGAGCTCGCTGTCACGAAGGGCGACGAGCTCGCGGCCCGGGACCGGCTCTCCTTCGCGCGGCACTCCGCCGCGCTGATGTCTTCGCTACCGCAGGACGAGGGGATCCGTGCGGTGCTCACCGAGTCGCTCGCGCGGTTCCACGCCCAGGCCGCCGCAGTCGTGGGTAGCGAGACCGCGCTCGCCATCGCCGAGGGCGTGGATGAGGCCGAGGCCCGGGCGGCCGTGGAGCGCGTGGCGCTCGAGACCCTGAAGTCCGGCCGCTCCGTGACCGTCGCCGACGCCGACGAGCAGGTGGCCGCGCTGACCGCTCCCCTGCGTATCCGCGACGACCTGCAGGACGTCCTCGTCCTGTGGCGGCACGGGCACCAGTTCCGCACCGACGACCTCGACGGCCTCAGTCTGGTGGGGCGCATCGTCGAACTGTCGATGGAGAACGCCGCGCTCGTCGATGACGTGCGTTCGCAGCTGGGCGGCACCCTTCACGCGATGGTCGACCTGGTCGAGCAGCGCCTCCCCAACTACATCCCGCACTCCTCCCGCGTGGGCGCCTCCGCTGCCGCGCTCGGGCAGGCGCTCGGACTCTCCGACGACGAGGCGGACCAGCTCCGTGTCGCTGCGATGCTGCACGACGTCGGGATGCTCGAGGTCCCGGAGTCGATCCTGAACGCTCCGCGCACGCTCACCGCCGAGGAGCAGCTGGTGCTGCGCGCCCACCCGTTCCACGGTGCGGAGCTGACGCGCGTGGCGAACTTCGGGCCGCTCGTGCAGGAGGCCATCCTTGCGCACCACGAGCGCGTGGACGGCTCCGGCTATCCCCGCGGACTGCGCGGGGACGCGATCCCGCTGGCCGCCCGGGTCCTCGCCGTGTGCGACGCCTACGTCGCGATGACGTCCGACCGTCCCCAGCGAGCGCGGCTGACGCCCGAGGCGGCGCTCGCCGAGCTGCGCGCCGGCGCCGGGACCGCCTACGACCCGGCCATCGTCGAGATGTTCGTCGAGGTCCAAGCGGGACTGCCGATCGCCAGCGAGTGGCCGATCGGCACGTATCGCCTATAATCGGCGCGTTCCGGCGGCGTCGTCCGCCAGGTCATCCAACGCCCGGGTGGCGGAACGGCAGACGCGGGGGCCTCAAAAGCCTCTATGGGAAACCATGTGTGGGTTCGAATCCCACCCCGGGCACCACGACCCACAACACAGAAGAGGCCGGAGGCGACAGACGCCTCCGGCCTCTCTCTGCGTTCGCAGTCCGATCGAACCGTGCCCCTCAGTGCTCGGTGCTCACCAAACGCGCGAGGGCTCCGAGCGCCACGCTGCGGACCCGGTCCACCGGATCGTTGAACCCCATCGCGGCCAGGACCCCACTCGCGTGGGTGTCGCCCAACCGTCCCAACGCGTCCGCGGCGTCTCGCCGCACGTCCGGCTCCCGGTCGCTGAGAGCGTCGACCAGGGGCCCGTAGGCGTCGTGCAGGCCGAGAGCGCCGAGTGCGCGCGCCGCGAGCGCGCGCTGCTCCGAGTCCCCGTCGCGCAGTTGCTCCGAGAGGCGCTCGCACGCCTCCTGCGGTGCGGACCTGTCACCGAGACGGGCGCGCGCCAAGGCAGCGGCGGCAGCCACGGAAGGATCGGGATCGCCCACGGCCGAGCGCAGCGAGGGGATCACACGCTCGTCGCCGATCACGCCCAGCGCGGTCGCCGCAGCCGAGCGGATGGACGGGTCGAGACTGTGCAGGAGCCCGAGCAGCTCTCCCACGAAGCGCTCGCCATCGCCCCGCAGGCCGTTGTGGGTCGCAGTGCTGATGACCGAAGCCGCGTCGTGATGAAGGGAATCGCGCCGCGACCGCTCCTGGGAGACCCGGGTGCTGATGTCCACTGCTACCCCCTCCGGAATGTATGACCCCCGCCGTGGCGTACTTGCCCCATCCGACGCGGTGCGAACACGTCCCGGGTCGAAGATTCCGCCCAATGGCGGGCGGGTACGACGCGCCCCCGTGTTCGGCTACTATCGGAACAACCAGGCACGCACCCTCGTTCGGCGAAAGGCATCAGATGTCTCACGAAGAACTCATCGCGCGGTTGCCGAAGGTCGAGCTGCACGTACACCTCGAGGGCACGCTCGAGCCGGAGATGGCCTTCGAATTCGCGCGGCGCAACGGCATCGCGCTCCCCCAATCCTCCGCGGAGGAGATGCGCGCGGCCTACCGTTTCACCGACCTGCAGTCCTTCCTCGACATCTACTACGAGGCCTGCTCGGTGCTGCGGACCGAGCAGGACTTCTACGACCTCACCCGCGCCTACCTCGAGCGGGCGGTGGCGGACAACGTGCGCCACGTCGAACCGTTCTTCGACCCGCAGACGCACATGGTACGCGGCGTGGCCTACCACGACATGGTGAGCGGCATCCGGCGCGCTCTCGACGAGGCGCGCGAGCGCGACGGCATCAGCTCCAAGCTCATCATGTGCGTGCTGCGGGACCTGAGCGACGACGAGGCGATGGCCACCCTGCGAACGGCGCTGCTGGACGCGGTGCCGATCGACGGGATCGGGCTCGACTCGACCGAGGTCGGGAATCCGCCCTCGAAGTTCATCGCCGTCTTCGACTTCGCGGGAGCCGCGGGCCTGCATCGAGTCGCGCACGCCGGCGAGGAAGGCCCCGCGTCCTACATCCGCGACTCGATCGACCTGCTGGGAGCCGAGCGGGTCGACCACGGCGTGCGCTGCGGCGAGGATCCCGGGCTCGTCGGGCGCCTGATACGGGACAAGACGTGCCTCACGGTCTGCCCGTTCAGCAATGTCGCCCTCAAGGTGGTCGCGTCGCTGGAGGACCATCCGTTGCGGGAGATGCTCGACGTGGGCCTCGCGGTGACCGTGAACTCCGACGACCCCGCCTACTTCGGGGGCTACATCGGGGACAACTATCGCGCCGTCGCCGAGGCACTCGGCCTGACGGAGGACCACCTCGCGGAGTTGGCCTTCAACGCCATCGTGGGCTCGTTCGCCGACGACGAACGCAAGACGGAGCTGCTGGCGGAGCTCAAGAAGGCGACCGAGTAGCGCGTCCGCGTCAGCGGCGGCCCATCGCGTCGAGCAGGTCCAGGATCTCGCAGCTCGCCTCGAGGCATGAGATCGCCTGATAGGCGTCCTCGAGCGACTCTCCGCGCGCGAACGGCCCGTGGCCGCGCAGCACCGCCACGCGGCGCTCGACGAGCGCGGCTGCGAGCTTCTCCCCCGCCTCGGCGGAACCCACCGATTCCGCCGACGTGACGACCGGCACGTCGGTCAGCCGCAGCTTCGACTCGGAGTCGGGCGGGACGATGAGGTCCTCGAACAGCGAGCGCGTGACCGTATGGATCGCGTGCGCGTGTACGATCGCGTGCGCGTGCGTGGCCGCGTAGATGGCGCGATGCACGACGAGCTCGACCGAGCAGTCGGCGTCCCTGGGGTCGCCACAGGCCGAGAGCGTCGTCTCGATGATGTCGGACTCCTTCAGGCGACCGATCATCGACCCCGTGCGCGTGATGAGCATGCGCTCGTCGTCGAGGCGCACCGAGAGGTTGCCGCCGTGGCTCGAGACGGCCCCGGAGGCGTAGAGGTCGCTGCCGACCCATGCGAACTGTTCGAACATGCTCTGACGCCTCTCATCGCGGGAACCGGCCTGGTGGCGCATGGCGCCGATCAGTCCATCTCGTTGAAGCGGACCAGGACCGGCACCGACACCTCTGACCCGCCGACATAGTAGGGCTTGTCGGGGCTGGACTCGAAGCGTGCCGCGTCGTACTCGAAGCTGCCCCGGACGCCGCGGTCGGCCTGGAGCACGACCAGGACCTTCTCGGTGAGCCTCACGCTCGTGTCCAGAGGGACCATCACGTTCCGCGATCCGCCTGCGGGAACGTGCGCGTAGCCCACGAGCTGCCCCGCCGCGTCGCCGCCCGAGCCTTCCATGGCGTCGGCGCTGATCAGGTACACGGCGACCCACGACCGGTCGGGTGCGACGACGCGATCGACCTTCAGCGTCGCTGTGGCACCCAGCTGGCCGGTCGCCTCGATGGAGGCGCTGCCCGACGCGGTCACCACGCCGACCATCGGCTGCTCGGCGCGCGTCGCTGCATACGAGAACAGACCGACAGCCAGCGCGGCGATGACGGCGACGATGATGGCTGCGATGCGGATCACTCGCGAGAGCACGATCGCCCTTCCCTGTGAAGCGGCACGATCGCCCTGGATTGTAACGGTCGCACGGGCCAAAGGAAGGCGGGCCGCCGGACCTCCCGACCGGCCTGCTTCTCCGCGACAGCGACAGAGAGGGCCGCGGCGCGATGCCGCGGCCCTCTCTTCAGGACGACACGTTCGCCGTCCGGGTCCTATCCGACCGGCACCTCTTTGGCCAGCTCCATGCCGTTCACGAAGTACGGCTTGTCCGGGCTCGAATCGAATCGCTTCATGTCGAACTCGAACGCGCCACGCACGCCGCGGTCGGCGTGGAGCGCGACCAACACCTTGTCGGTCAGCGTCACCCCGGGATCGAGCCGGACCGTCACGCTGGCATGCGTGCCGGCGGTCACGTGCGCGACGCCGACCCGCATGCCGGGCTTGCCGTCCATGTCCAGGTGCACGACGACCCACGAGTCGTCGGGGGCCAGCACGTTGTCAACGGTGAGGACGCCGTCGCGCACGGGCTGCGACGCGTCGAACGAGGAGCTCTTCTCCGCGACGACCACGCCGACCATCTTCTGCGGTCCCGCCGCGTACGAGTACGCGGTCAGGCCGCCCACGAGCAGCACCGCGGCAGCGACCGCCGCGATGCGAAGGAGTGTCTTCCTCACGTCTACGCTTCCTTTCCGGCGGGCCGCACGGCGGCCGCGAGTGATGGCTTGAACCGGCGGAGCAGCAGCGAGCTCGTCACGACGCTCACGCTGGAGAACGCCATGGCGGCGCCGGCGATCCACGGGAACTGCGAGAGCAGCCCGACCGCGGCGACCGGGATGCCGAGCGTGTTGTAGCCCAGCGCCCAGAAGAAGTTCTGATGGATCTTGCGCATGGTGGCCCGGGACAGCTCGATCGCGGTCACGACGTCGCGCAGGTCGTTCTTGATGAGGACGATGCCGCCGGTCTCCATGGCGACGTCGGTGCCCGCGCCCATGGCGATGCCCACGTCGGCCTTCGCGAGCGCCGGCGTGTCGTTGATGCCGTCGCCGACCATGGCGACGACCAGGCCCTTCTCCTGCAGCTTGGCGACCTCTTCGGCCTTGTTCTCGGGGAGCACCTCGGCCAGCACGTTCTCGGGCCTGATGCCCGCCTGGGAGGCGATGGCCTCGGCGGTCCGCCGGTTGTCACCGGTGATCATGTAGACCGCGACGCCCATCTTCGACAGACGCTCCACGGCCTCCTTGGAGTTGTCCTTGAGCGTGTCGGCCACCGCGATGATGCCGGCGAGCTTCGCGCCGTTGACGCCGACGAGCATGACGGTCTTGCCCTGGCCCTCAAGCTCGCCGATGCGGTCCTCGAAGCGCGAGATGTCGATGCCTTCGCGGACCATGAGCCTGCGGTTGCCGAATGCGACCTTCATGCCGCCGACGGTGCCCTCGACCCCATGACCGGGAACGGCCGTGAAGCCCTCCACGTCGGGAACGTCGATGCCGTCGGCCTTCGCGCGGGCCATGATGGCCTCGGCCAGAGGGTGCTCCGAGTTGCGCTCGAGAGCCGCGGCGAACGTGAACACGTGGGTGGTGTCGTGGCCGTCGGCCAGCTCGATGTCGGTCACGACGGGCCTGCCGTGCGTGAGCGTGCCGGTCTTGTCGAACACGATCGCCTTGATCTTGTAGGCGGTCTCGAGAGCGTCGCCGCTCTTGATGAGGATGCCGTTCTCGGCACCCTTCCCGGTGCCGACCATGATCGCGGTCGGCGTGGCGAGTCCGAGCGCGCACGGGCAGGCGATGACGACCACGGCGATGCCCGCGAGCAGCGCCGCGACCCACCAGCCGCTCGTCGAGGCCGCCGTGAGGATCGGAGCAAGGAGCGGGAACGCGCTGGCGGCGTCGGGGTGTGCGCCGAACATCAGCGGGCCCGCGAACAGCCAGAACAGGAAGGTCAGCAACGACGCGCTGACGACCGCCGGCACGAACACCGCCGATATGCGGTCAGCGAACCTCTGCACGGGCGCCTTGGAGCCCTGTGCCTCCTCCACGAGCCGGACGATCTGCGCCAGCGCGGTGTCGCGGCCGACCTTGGTGGCCCGGAAGCGCAGCGAGCCGAGCTTGTTCATCGTGGCGCCGATGACCGTGTCGCCGACGTTCTTCTCGACGGGGATCGACTCGCCCGTGAGCATCGACTCGTCGACGCTGCTGCGGCCTTCGATGACCAGCCCGTCGACCGGCACCTTCTCGCCCGGGCGGACCACGACGACGTCGCCGGCGACGACCTGCTCCGACGGGACGTCGATCTCCACGCCGTCGCGCACCACGCGCGCGGTCTTCGCGGCCAGTCCCATGAGCTTCTTGATCGCGTCACCGGTGCGGCCCTTCGCGCGGGCCTCGAGCAGCTTGCCCAGGATCACGAAGGTGAGCAGCAGCGCGGAGGTCTCGAAGAAGACCGGCTCGCTCTGCAGCTGCGGGATGAAGGTGGCCGCGACGCTGTAGAAATACGCCGCCGACGTGCCGATGGCGATCAGGGTGTCCATGTTGCCGCTGCGGCGCTTGAGCGCGTGCCAGAAGCCGCG